>CAMHCD010000088.1 GCA_946183545.1 uncultured Clostridia bacterium | reverse complement strand
GCGCGCAATATCCGCAACGATTTTGACGGAAACGACGTGTATGTATTCACCCCAAAGGGCGACGTTATGAGCCTGCCGCACGATTCCACACCGGTGGATCTGGCGTACCTTATCCATACTCAGGTCGGTCACCGCATGGTCGGCGCAAAGGTAAACGGCAAGATCGTCCCCATTGACTATAAGCTTCAAACAGGCGACATCTGTCAGATCATCACCCAAAAAACCGAGCATCCAAACCGCTCGTGGATAGACCTGTGCAAGACCGCCTCGGCAAAGTCAAAGATACGCCAGTGGTTCAAGCACGAAAAACGCGACGAAAACATCATGGTCGGCAGGCAAATGCTTGAACGCGAGTTTAAACGCAACGGAATAAACCTTTCCGAGAGCGAATATCCGGAATTCTTCAAGAGCCTGACAGTCAAAAAGCAATATAACACCCTCGACGATTTTTACGCCGCTATCGGCTACGGCGGAATCCAGCTTTGGAAGATCATGCCGCGCATAAAGGATGAGTACCAAAAGCTGTATGCCACCGATATCGAGAACATCACCGTACCGCCGGCTCCCGTCAAACGCACCAAGAGTTCGTCGGGCGTTATAATCGAGGGCGACGACGGCGTGCTTGTAAAGCTGTCAAACTGCTGCAATCCGCTGCCCGGCGATGAGATCATCGGATACATCACCCGAGGCTACGGCGTGTCCATTCACAAACGCAGCTGTACCAACGTGCCGCGCGACCTTTCAAAGTGCGAACAGCCCGACCGCTGGATCAAAGCGTATTGGGAGGAAAAGGCAGGCGACGCGTTCCGCAGTACCCTGCAGATCTTCGCCGTCAACCGCACCGGACTGCTTGCCGATATAACCATCAAGCTGTCGCAGATGCACATATCGATCCACACACTTAATTCGCGAGAGCTAAAGGACGGCAGCGCGGTGATCACCGTCACAATTGCCGTTGCGGGACGCGATCATCTTCGCGGTATCATATCAAAGCTCAGCGATATAAACGGAATAGAGGAGATCAACAGAATCTGATGAAAGCTATACTTCAAAGGGTCAGCCGGGCGAGCGTTTCAATTGACGGCGCCGTTGCCGGTTCGATCGATAAAGGATTTTTGATACTGTTAGGCGTTACGCAGGAGGATGACGCAGCCGAGGCTGCCGTGCTCGCCAAAAAAATCTCGGGACTGCGTGTGTTCACCGACGAAAACGATAAAATGAACCTCTCGCTTGCCGATGTAGACGGCGGCGTGTTGGTGATTTCCAACTTCACCTTATGCGCGGACTGTACCCACGGCAGACGGCCGAGCTTTATCGCCGCCGCTCGTCCGGAACAGGCTGAGCCGCTGTATGAGCTGTTTTGTAAAGAGCTATCGAAAAACGGCGTAGCTCAGGTGGAAAAGGGCGTTTTCGGCGCTGATATGCAGGTGTCGCTTATAAACGACGGTCCCGTCACAATAGAAATAAACTCAAAGGATTTGAAAAGATGATAAAAGTACAAATTTATCCCGTCACCATGCTGGCTACCAATTGCTCCTACATCGTGGACGAGGCAACGGGCGAGGCGGCAGTGGTCGATCCCGGAGAAAAATCCGATCTGCTTATTGATCAAATACGCAAGGACGGAGGCAAGCTGCGCTATGTGCTGCTTACCCACGGTCACTACGACCATATTTGTTACGCCAAGCAGTTGGCAGATATGTTCTCCGCACAAATCGTCATCGGCAGATTGGAAAAGGAATTTTTACAAAACCCCGAATACAACGGCACAGCCAAGCACAGAATCCCGTTTGAGCCGTTTGAGCCTGACATCCTGCTCGACGACGGCGATACCTTCATGCTCGGAGAAACCGAGTTCCAATATCTTTCTACGCCCGGTCACACCGGAGGCTCCGGCGTGTTTTTGGCGGATGGCGTGATGTTCGCCGGTGATACGCTGTTCCTCGAATCCTGCGGCAGAACCGACTTTCCTACAGGAAGTGACATGCAAATGATGCAGTCACTGCGCAGACTAAAGCAGCTCGACGGCGACTGGCAGGTCATACCCGGTCATGGCGAGCTGACCACTCTGGAGTACGAGCGGCGCTATAATCCCATGATGAGGAACCTGTAGCATGAACCTATATGTAATCAACAGTTCGTTTGGTTTTGAAACGGAAAACCTTACGCGGCTGTTTTTCCCAAATGAAAAAATCAACGTTTACAAGGCTTTTGACACGGTTCAAAAGCCCTGTATCATTACAGAGCTTTCCGATAAGGTCTCCGTTACGGTAAACATCGGTGATTTTTGCCGTTCGGCGGAAGCGCCCGCAGCGTTCGGCGACGATCAAAACGAGCTTTTAACGGCACAGCTGCTGTACAGGCTTCTCTGCGATTTCAGCGGCATAGAGCAGCCGTGGGGCTTGCTGACCGGCGTGCGTCCGATCAAGCTCTTCCGCAAGCTATGCGGTGAGATGGGGGAGAGCGCCGCGCGTCAGCGGTTTTTAAACGACTACTTCGTCAGCCCCGAAAAGCTTGAGCTCGCCTGTGCCACCGAGCAAAACGAATCGGAGATACTGTCGCTTTCAAAGCCCGATTCATTCAGCCTTTATGTCGGCGTTCCTTTTTGTCCGTCAAGGTGCAGCTATTGCTCGTTTGTTATGGCTTCGGTGGAGCGCGCAAAAAAGCTGACCTCGCCGTACTCCGAGCTTCTGTGTGAGGAGATACTCCGCACCGGTGAGCTTGCCTCAAAGCTCGGGCTGCGGCTCGAGAGCGTGTATTTCGGCGGAGGAACGCCCACCACGCTGAGCGCAGAACAGCTAAACGATGTGCTCAAAGCGGTAAATCAAAGCTTTGACATGAGTACCTGCCGCGAATTCACGGTTGAGGCAGGCAGACCCGACACGATAGACAGAGAAAAACTTAATGCTTTAAAAGAAAATAAAGTTGACCGTATCAGCATAAACCCCCAAACTCTCGATCCGCAGGTGCTAAAAAACATTGGAAGGCGCCACACCGTAGACGATTTTTACAACGCCTTTGCGCTGGCTCAGGAATGCGGCTTCAACAATATCAACACCGATTTGATCGCCGGCTTGCCGGGCGATACTCTGCCGGGCTTTAAACATTCCCTCGACGAGATCCTGCGTTTGCAGGCTGAGTGCATAACCGTTCACACGCTTTGCATGAAGCGCGCTGCCGACCTGACCACCGAGGGCGTCACGCTTAACCGCGAGGACGCCTCAACCGCGCGGCAAATGCTGCGCTACGCTCGTGAACGCCTTACAGAAAACGAATACATCCCGTATTATTTGTACCGTCAAACGCGCATGGTGGGCAATCTGGAAAACGTCGGCTGGTCAAAGCGCGGACTTGAAAGTCTGTATAACGTATACGTCATGGATGAGACGCACACAATACTCGCCTGCGGCTGCGGCGGCGTTACAAAGCTCAAAAATCCGCACGGCGATTATCTTGAACGTATATTCAACTACAAGTACCCGTATGAATATATAGACAGATTTGAAGAATTGATGAAAAGAAAAGAACGTATTTTGCAGTTTTATTCCGATATTACGGTTGATTATTCTGATAAATAGTGTTATAATACTTGAAACAGTATTCTGTAAATCTTAAGAAAGGTTGGTAAACGCAATGGGAAAATTCGATACATTTTTTGACGACGCAGTTGTTAACGCCAAGGCAGCCGCTTCTGCGGTTTCCAAAAAGGCAGTGACCTTTTATGACGCTTCCAAGCATAAGCTTTCGGCAGCGGAGATAAGAGGAGAGATAAATAAAAAGCTCAAGGAGCTTGGTAAGGTAACCTACAAATCCGAGGTTCACGGCACCGATTTGTTTGCCGAAAAAGAGTTGCTGATCAGCGAGATCAAGGAATTGATCGAGAATCTTAACATCATCAACGGACATATCGCCGCGATCAAAAGCCAAAGAAAGTGCCCGGAGTGCGAGGCAAGAGTTCCCAAGAACTCTGTTTACTGTAATATTTGCGGCGCAAAGTTAGAGGACGCGTCCGCCGAGCAGTCTGTGATGGCTGCCGAGGAGCCTGCCGCGGAAGCAGTGCCCAAGGTCAAGGAAGCCGTTGCAGAGGCAAAGGAGGCTGTCGGCGAGGCAGTTTCCGAGGCTGTTGAAGCGGTTGAACAAAAGGCTGAGGAAGTAGTTGCTCCCGCAGCCGAAAAAGCGGAAGAGGTAAAAGAAGAGGTAACAGCAGCAGTTAAGGAAGCTGTTGAGACTGCCGACGATCCCTCAGACGATTTATTTGTATAATTCTATAGTGGAATTATAACCACGTTTTTCATCCCTGTGTTGTTCATTGCTGCACAGGGATGAATCATGTTCGTTACACATTAGTTATTATAATACTAATTAAAGTATATTACGGGTGATTTATTTGTCAAAAAAATACAACGCTGTTGCGAATGCCGAGCAAAATGCTTCGCAGGCATTTGTTAAGGGCGCGGCTATCCTGACAGTCAGCATGATAATCGTCAAGGTGTTCGGACTGCTTGACAAGGTCATTTTAGCCGACATCTACTCCATGTTCGGAGACAGCTTTGCATCCATGGGCGTAGGACTTTACAACAACGCCTATGAGGTTTTTGTCCTAATATTTACCGTTGCAACAGGCGGTCTGCCGATAGTTATTTCGCGCTTGATATCGCAGAATATGGCGGAAAAGCGTTACAAGGACGTTAAGCTTATCCACAGTATCTCGATCCCAATGTTTTTGATCGTAGGTCTTGTGTGTATGCTCGGTATGCTGCTCGTCAGCTTTCCATACGCGTTCCACTTTATAAAATCGCCGTATTCCGTATATGCAATGATGGCGCTTGCGCCGACCATATTGTTTGGCTGCCTTACATCCATCTACCGCGGCTATTTTGAGGGACAGCGCAATATGTTCCCGACAGCGGTGTCCGAGGTCATTGAAGCGGTATTTAAGCTGGTTTTAGGCGCGCTTTTTGCGTATCTCATAATGAAGTACGGCATGGAGGAGTACCGCCATACCCACACCTTCCTTTTCTTCCGTTTTGCCAACAAAATGGAAGCGCACAATACTATTTTGGCGTTCTCTGTCGCGGGCAATATCTGCGGTATTTCGATAGCAAGCTTCTGTTCGTTTTTGTATTTGCTGTTAAAATACAAAATCGGCGGCGACGGTATCCCAAAGCAGTATCTTGAAGCTTCGATCGACGCAAGACGTAAAAAGGATACGCTCGCGATCATTATCAAAACCGCTCTGCCTATAGTCGGCGGCGCGCTCGTTATGAGCATAGGTTCAATAGTGGACGCGGTCATAATCCAAAACGTGCTGTTTAATCTGGCGCAAAACAACGCCGACGCGCTGTTTGCTCAGTACCATAAATACTATCCCCCCGAGGTGTTCTACGGAGCAAAATCCACCATCCACACCAGCCTGTGGGGTTGCTACGGCTCCTCGCTTACGCTTATGCAGCTTGTAACCGCGGTAACTCAGGTGTTCGGCTCCAGCGCTATGCCTAACGTCACCAGCGCGTGGACAAAGGGAAATAAAAAGGAGCTTAAATCGTCGATCGAAACCGTTCTTAAAATGACGATGATGTTCACCCTGCCAATGGCACTCGGTCTTTCCGCGCTGTCACACTCGGTCATGGCGTTCATCTACTCCAGCCCGGACATCATCAATATAGGCGGCAACGTGCTTACCCTTATGGGTATCACCACCATCTTTACCGGTATCATAACACCTATCTGCAGTATGCTCAACGGTATCGGAAAGGTTAAGCTGCCCATGATCCTGTACACTATCTGTATGCTCGTAAAAATCGGTACGTCATGGATATTTGTAAGTATTCCCGAAATCAACATCCAGGGCGCAACAGCCGGTTCGCTGATCTCTTACGCGCTCATTTGTGTGGTAGGTATGTACCTGCTTGTTAGATACAGTAAGATCATTCCCGACTTCTTCGGCACCACGGTAAAACCGCTGATCGGTGCGGTTTTGAGCGTTGCCGCGGCATGGGGAGTCAATCAATTATTGCAGCCGATTGTCAACCACAGAATAGCAACAGTGGCAGCGATCCTCGCGGCAGCCCTGATTTATATTGCAATTTTACTAATAATCAGAACATTTAAAGCAGAAGAAATCAAAATATTACCAAAAGGTGAAAAAATCGCAAAAACACTTGAAAAATTACACTTAATTGGGTAAAATAGTAAACTGTAGGACTCAGGCAAAATGGGGAAGAATAATGGATTTTACTGAAAAGTCGCGATACGGATTTGATGATCTGGTAGAGATCGTTCGGATCCTCAGAGCACCGGACGGATGCCCTTGGGACAGAGAACAGACCCATAAATCGATTCGCGCAAACTTCATTGAGGAAACTTACGAGGCTATTGAAGCGATCGACACCGACAACACCGATTTGTTGCGTGAGGAGCTCGGAGACGTGCTTCTTCAGGTCGCGCTTCACAGCGAGATGGAAAGTGAAGCCGAGCATTTTGATATGCATGACGTTGTGGATGAGCTTTGCAAAAAGCTTGTTATCCGCCATCCGCATGTGTTCGGTGACAAAAACGCTCAGAACGCCGACGACGCGTTGTCCAATTGGGACGCGGTAAAACGCAAAACTAAAGCGCAGACGACCGACACCGAGGCTATCAAAAGTGTTTCCAAGGCTTTGCCGTCGCTTATGCGCAGTGAAAAGATCCAGCGCAAGGCAAGCAAGGCGGGTTTTGATTTTGAATCCGTTGACGGCGCAATGAAGAAGCTCAGCGAAGAGTGCACCGAGCTGGATGTTGCCATCCGCCACGGCGGCGAGCAAAACCAGTATGAGGAAATCGGCGACGTACTGTATTCTGTTGTAAATGTCGCGCGTTTTTTGGGTATTGACAGTGAGCATGCACTGTATGACTCCTGCGAAAAATTCATAGAGCGTTTCGCCCTGCTCGAGTCTATAGCTGCCGAACGCGGGATAGATACCCGCACGGCGTCAATTGAGCAACTTGATTCCCTTTGGGATGAAGTTAAAATAAAACTAAAAAAGTAAAACTATGGAGGTTAATCTATCATGAAAAAGTCAGATCTCATCAATGCAATCGCACAGCAGGCTGATATTTCCAGAAAGGACGCAGAAAAGGCTCTCAACGCTACTATCGACACCATCATCAATGCTGTTGCAGAGGGTGACAAGATCCAGCTCACAGGCTTTGGTACATTTGAGCAGCGTCAGAGAAAGGCAAGAACCGGTGTTGATCCCAGAACAGGCAACTCCATCGAAATTGCTGCTTCCAAGGTTCCTGCTTTTAAGGCCGGCAAGGCATTCAAGGATATCGTAAACAAGTAATTGATGTAATCAACGTATGAAAAGGGAGCCGTTAGGCTCTTTTTTCTCTTTGGAGGGAATTTATGCGACTGGATAAGTATTTAAAGGTATCGCGCCTTATAAAGCGCAGAACAGTGGCAAACGAGGCGTGTGACGCCGGAAAGGTATTGGTAAACGGCAAGGTCGCACGAGCGTCCTACGACGTTAAGGAAGGCGACGTAATAGCCGTGACTCTCGGCGCAAAAAGCGTGACGGTCAAGGTTACGCAGGTCAGGGAGGTCGTCCGCAAGGAGGACGCCGCCTCGATGTACGAGCCCGTTTTGTCATAAATCCGAGCATTCCTCCGTATATATGTAATCAACAGCTACAGTTACGGAGGAATGACGATGAGTGAAACGGCAAGCGGCAAAAAACATTCTTTGGTGTTGGATCACCGCGCCAAGCTGCTGCTGAGCGGGGTAGAGGACGTCAGCGGCTTTAACGAGGAAGCGGTATCGGTAAAAACCACGGCAGGCACGCTTATAATCAAGGGCGAACGCCTGCATATCGACAAGCTCAGTCTGGAAACAGGCGAGGTGTCGGTCGACGGAAAGATCAACTCAATGCAGTATATCGGCTCTGACTCGCAGCGCTCCAAGCTGAGCCGTTTGTTCCGCTGAGGCAGCTATGGAACTGAGCTTTGCAGAGCAGTCAACGGCTTTTTTGTGCGCTGTCGTGCCGGGCGTGATCCTCGGCGTATTATACGGTGTTGTGCGGCTGCTGCGCGTGTTGTTTGATTTTTCAAATGCGGTCACATTCATCTCGGACGTACTGTTTATGCTTGCCGCCTCGGTGCTCACATTCCTGTATTCTCTGGCGTTCCTTTCGGGTTATGTCAGACTGTATTTCCTGCCGGCTATCCTTTTTGGCTTTTTACTGTACCGCCTGACGCTCGGCAAGCTGCTGTGCAGGATGTACACGCCTGTAATAAGAGTTTTGAAAAAATCCGGCGGCGTTATTTTAAAGAATTTTCGAGAAATTGTTAAAAAAGTATTGAAAAAAGGGTACTGTTTGTTGTATAATACTAAGGCAGGCAAAAAACTGAAGAAAAAATGCTAATGTGGCGCAGTTGGTAGCGCAACTGATTCGTAATCAGTAGGTCAGGGGTTCGAGTCCCCTCATTAGCTCCATAAAAAAGCTAATGAGGGGACTCGAAGGCGAGCGTAAAGAA
>CAMHCD010000087.1 GCA_946183545.1 uncultured Clostridia bacterium | reverse complement strand
ATGCTCGAAAAGAAGTACGGCAAGGACGGCGCCAAGGAGCGTATCTACTGCACCACCGACAAGGCTCGCGGCACGCTCAAAAAGCTTGCTGATGAGGAAGGTTACGAGACCTTTGTTGTACCCGATGACGTCGGCGGCCGCTTCTCTGTTCTTACAGCTGTAGGTCTGCTGCCCATCGCGGTATCCGGCGCAGATATCGACGCTCTTATGCAGGGCGCTCAGGCGGCTATGAAGGACTTTGACAATGACGATGTTATGACTAACGATTGCTACAAATACGCGGCGATCCGCAATATTCTGTACCGTAAGGGCAAGACCATGGAGATCATGGTCAGCTATGAGCCCGCATACACCATGATGGCGGAGTGGTTCAAGCAGCTTTACGGCGAGAGCGAGGGTAAGGATAACAAGGGTATTTTCCCGGCAAGCGTTATCTTCTCCACCGACCTTCACTCACTCGGTCAGTACATTCAGGACGGCAGACGTACAATGTTTGAAACTGTTGTCCTTATTGATAAATGTAAAAAAGAGGTTACCTTGGGCGAGGATCCCACAAATGTTGACGGTCTCAACTTCCTTACCGGAAAGACCATGGGATTTGTCAATCAAAAGGCTTTTGAGGGTACGGTTCTGGCTCACAACGACGGCGGCGTTCCCAACGTTGTGATCAATGTTCCCGAAATGAACGAAACAGAACTCGGCTACCTCATCTACTTCTTTGAAAAGGCTTGCGCGATCTCGGGCTATATGCTTGGTGTTAATCCCTTCAACCAGCCCGGCGTTGAAAGCTACAAGAAGAATATGTTTGCTCTTCTCGGCAAACCCGGCTTTGAGGATATGAAAGCAGAGCTTGAAGCAAGACTCGGCTGATCACCCAATAATCTCACAATGTAAAAAACTTCGGAGGTACGAATTATTATGGTTACTTTACTTATCGGTAAAAAAGGCACCGGCAAAACAAAAAGATTGATCGCTCTTGCAAACGAGGCGGTTGCCGCTTCTTCAGGCAACGTTGTTGTAATCGAAAAGGGCGCAAAGCTCACCTACGACGTAACCCACAAGGCAAGACTCATTGACACCGACCAGTACGCTATTTCCGGCTACAGCATGCTGTACGGCTTCATCAGCGGCATTTGCGCCGGCAACTATGATGTTACCGACATCCTTGTTGATTCCACCTTTAAAATTTGCAAAGACGGCGTAGCCGGCTTAGAGGACTTCACCAAAGAGCTTCAGGAGCTTTCCGAAACCACTTCCACAAACATCGTTTTGCTGATCTCGGCTGACGAGTCGGATATCCCCGATTCAATCAACGCGGTTTGCGAGAAGGTTTGATTATCTGCATAGTTTTTTTAAAGCGGCGTAGTCGAAAGGCTACGCCGTTTTTTTTCTCCATTCACATATTGTATTGTCTACAATAAAACGTTGACATTGTCCGCGATTTTATGTATAATTTAAATATCCTAATACATCGTTGTAAAGGAGGAATAGTTCTATGAAAGAATTAAAAAGGATCATATCATTGTTTCTTACCGCGGTTATGCTTGTGGGTATCATCACCGTTGCGCCTGTTGCGGTTTCGGCAGCAGAGCGGCAAACCGAAGCTTCCGCAGCCAAGTCCGACTCAACTGTCGAAACACAAAGCTATACGGTTGATATGGATTCATTTATCCAATCCGAAACCCAGCCGGCAACTGAGTCGGTAACCGAGCCTACGGTACCGCCCGAAACTATACCCAAAAAGACAGCCATCGACCCCGTAGCCGCAAGTGAAGAGATAACCTCAGGTGACTTTACTTACAAGACGGTTGATGACAAGGTGTATATCACAAGCTACACCGGAACCGAAACCGAGGTTGTTTTCCCGGCTGAAATTGACGGAAAATCCGTATACGGAATTGATCCAAACGGAAGAACCAACTGCGTGCCGAATGCAAAGGTAACAAAGGTCACAATTTCAGAGGGAATACAGTCGCTTGAAAGCTGCGCATTTCGCGGTGCAACTGTGCTGACCGATATTTCGCTTCCTTCCACCTTGACCTCGATAGCAGACCATTGCTTTATTTGGTGCTACGCTTTACAAGAGATAGCTCTGCCCGAAAATTTAAAAAGGCTCGGCGAAAGATGCTTTTATGAATCCACCGGGTTAAAAAGCATAAAGTTCCCCGAATCCTTGGATGCGCTTGAGGAAGGAACATTTATAAACTGTCGCGCGTTGAGCAAAGCAGTGTTTCCGGAGAACGTAAAATACAGCACGATCCCGAAGAAATTCTTTTCAGGTTGCTATGCGTTGACAAGTGTCAATATTCCGGAGCAAATCGAAACTATCGGCGATGAATCTTTTCAACAATGTTATTTATTAAAGAATATTACTCTGCCAAACGGCTTAAAAGCTATAGGTCATCGTGCTTTTTCTCACGCAGCGTTGGAGGAAACACTAACTGTACCGAAATCGGTCCAAATAATTGGTGATTCGGCATTTTTTATAACTAAGATATCTAAATTATGTGTATTGTGTGAGAACGCAACAATCGGATCATCTGCATTTTACGATTGTAAAGAATTAGCGGAAGTAGAGCTTTCCGACGGGATTACGGATATTGGGAATTCCGCTTTTTCTTCTTGTGAAAAGCTGAGCAAAATCAAAATACCTCGAGGCGTAACAGCCTTGAAAAACAATGTCTTTCAAGGCTGCGATAATCTTGAATCCGTTGAAGTACACGATAAGCTTACTAAAATAGGAGGATTTACATTTGAAGGCTGCAAAAAACTAACTTCCTTTGATTTTACCCACATCACGGAATTGGGAGACAGAACCTTTCAAAGCTGTGGCTTTAAGGAGTTAATAATCCCCGGAACGTTAACTAACCTCGGCTATGCGGCTTTTCATTGGTGTTCAGAACTTGAATCCGCAGAGCTTGGCGATGGAATTGAGGAGATACGCGCACCGTTTGCCGAATGTCGTGCGTTAAAAACAGTAAAGCTGCCCTCCGCCCTTAAAAGAATTGCGGGCGTAAGCGATTTTAACTGTTGTTACGAATTGAAATCTATTGATTTGCCGGACGGATTGGAAGAAATCGCTGCTTATGCTTTTGACAGAACCGGGCTTAAAAGCATAACGATTCCCGATTCGGTTACAAAGCTTGGTGAAGGTATATTCCGTGAATGTTATAATTTGGAAAGCATCACGCTGCCCAAGGAGATTAAAACTGTTCCGGACGGATTATGTAATTATTGTTATTCATTAAAAAGCATTTCTATTCCCGATTCTGTAACAAGTATAGGTAATTATGCTTTTCGTGACACCGGATTGAAACGTTTTGACGGAAACAAAGACTTGATTTCAATCGGAAATTATGCATTTTCTGAATGCAATGTTCTTAAAAAGGTTACCATGCAGGATTCGGTTACCTCAATAGGAGAGGGGGCATTCGGCAGCTCGGGTATTGAAGAAATCACTCTTTCCCAAAAACTTAATACTATAAAAAGAGAAGCATTTTACTGTTGCCGTTCGCTGAAAAGCGTTACTATTCCGCAACATGTGAGACGATTAGAAGTAGCTGTTTTTGCTAACTGCGATTCTCTTACAGATGTTTATTTACACGATAATATTTATGACATCTTCATCGGCGGTTGGCAAAATCCCGCTGCTTTTGCTGATTCACCTAATGTAGTTATTCATTGTCCCAATAAATACAGCACTACTGCCCGATCTGCGATCAACCGCGATCTTCCTATTGTATTTGATTCCTTAAGCAGAAACGGCGAAACCGCTTTGATCGATGAAAAAAACAGCGGATTCTTAATAAGCAACGGCTCATTAATTAAGTTAGCCTGCGATTACTCATTTAAGCCGGAGGTGTTTGAAAACTGCAAGGATCCCCGTGTGATTATCCGTGTTCCTAAAGGTCTTGAGCTTATTGGCGGATATTTTTATCTTAACGGAAAAACATGTACCGATTTTAAATACGATTTGTGGGACAATACATATTCCGTTAGTGTAACCGATCCAAGCGGAAAAATCGTAATAGGCACAACCTCTGACGATAAAACTTATCAGCTTAAAGCCTATGCCGCGCTGCAAGCAGGCGTCAATAATTCAACTGTTACCGAAACGATCAACCTGTTTAATGAATATGTCGAGCCGGTAACAGTCAATGTAGAGAACTCCACCTCTACCGCAAATATAAGCGTAACAGGCAACGCGCCAAAGGGAAAGGATGTAAACATTTACGTTTCCAATACCCTGTGCGCTACGGTGAAGTCGAATATGGCAGGGATCTATTCAACGGAGATCTCGATACCAAATCCGATAAACACAGCGTCTTATACTATAGAAGCCCAAACGACCGACAACAAAGGAAAAACCGTTTCCGCCTATGGCTATACTCGATATGTTGAGGAAAAGCCAAAACTGGTATGGTTCAGATTAAGGGCAAACAACAGATTGTATCAGGAAACCGAGACCACATTTGACAACTGGCCCGAAGCAAAGGAAATGCTGCGCGATCAGCATGAAAACGGATATGATTTGCTTAACCCGAATACAAAAATCGTAATGACCGCAGCAGGAGCTTCGTTATACTATTACGAGCTGAGATTTGACAAACCGGTAAAAGCGGAAAATATTATTTTTACGCTGTGGATTCGCTCGGGAACAGAAGTGAAACGACCTATAACATCACTTGGGATAAAAACAGGCAGGCGTTCAGAACAAATACTATTCTGTGTGATTATGATAAAAAAACCGAATATATCCCGTCTTATGAAGGGATCGCCGCTGTGACGTCAAGCTATTCCCGAGGAAGTAGAGTCGCAGATTTAAGAAACCTTCCGTATCTGCCCGGAAGATTAGGACTCTGTCTTAGATCGGAGCCGATTCCGGCTGTTATAAACGAAGCATGGACAAAGAATTACATTAACAGCATCAGAATTGACAACAATAAGGCTAAAAACACAAGCATAAAGGTAAACGCCGACACACCAACGCACTTTAATGCGGATGTCAGTGTGAATAATAACGGCAAAAAAGCCTCGCTTAATTATGAAACCGCTCAAACGGATCTTGGAACCTATGTAAGTCAAAATCCGGAAAAAGCGCAAAGTATTATCAATAACGGTTCCGTAGGAGGCAGCTCATCCGGCGGAAGCTCATCGGGCGGCTCATCGGGCGGCTCATCGGGTGGCGGATCATCGAGCGGAGGTTCATCCGGCGGTTCATCGAGCGGAGGCTCGTCCGGCGGCAGCTCATCCGACACTCCCGTTAACGAGCAAAATACAAAAAACAGCATTACAAACAGCTGGAACAAATCAACCGACACAAACGGCAATACCGTATATTCAAATTCTTCATACAACGAGAACACCGGAAGTGTAAATCTCAGCGTCTACAACGCGAACAACAATACCATCTCAAGCATGGATATTACACCGGATTTTAACGAGCATTTGTCGCTTTCCGATATTTTGGAAGCAGCCGGTGTTGACGAAGCATGGGTAGACCGTGCTTCGACGATTGAGGATATATTTGGATTGGTTTCGGATGGGGTAGATATATACAATGATTACAGAGGCGAAAAAGCTATCCTTGATATGCTTGAAAAGAAACGCGACAGCCTTGATATGAGCAACCCGGATAATTATTGGGCAAAGCAAGAGCTGGACAGAGCTATTCGCATGATCAAGGTTGATGGATTCATTTACCGGCTTGCCGCAGGAACAGCAGCGTTAATGCAGGTTATACATACCGGAAATCCCATAACAGATTACATTCTTGGTCTATGCGCACAGGATATGCAGGATTATCTGCTTCCTATCCTTATGAGTAACCGTGAATGGTGGGAGAGATACGGATTAGACTGGTATTTCGGCAGAGGAGTGTTCTCACCCTTTACGATCGTCATCGACCCCAGCGGCTATGTTTATGCCGGCTTGGAATCAAACCGTATTCCGGGCGCGGTCGCAACTATATACGGAATAGAGTATGACGATGGCAAGGATGATGCGACCTTCTGGGATTCGCCGGATGAGTCACGACAGGTAAAATGGGATGCGGTCGATTACTCTCAGCAAAATCCGTTGCTGACAGATCCGCTCGGAAACTATGCGTGGGATGTTCCCGAGGGATGGTGGCGCGTTGAAATCTCCGCCGAGGGTTATGAACCATACACTACCGAATGGATGAAGGTTCCGCCGCCTCAGTTTGATGTCAACATAGGTCTGACAACAAAATCCAAACCGGAAATCATCGCGGCTGAAAAAGATGAGGACGGATATGTATTAGTCTTTAAGGATTGCATGAAACCGGATTCGGTAAAGGATCTTGTGTTGACCGACAGCAGCGGTGGCAACGTTAGTTATACCCTTGAGTTTGAAGACGAACAGTCTCCGGAGGGCGAAAAACTCGCAAAAGAGTATAAGCTGAAAATACTGTCCGACAGTCCAAGCGATACCTACAGCCTCTCGATTTCCAACGCTGAAAACTACAGCGGAATCAAAGGAGATGTAAGCTATAGTATAAAGACAATTAATGACAAGCTTGACAAGGTGACTGCTTCGGTTGAAAGCGGCAAAGTTGATAAAGGAACAAAGGTTACGCTCAGCTGTTCCGAACAAAACGCGGATATCTATTACACGCTTGACGGAAGCGACCCCACAAAAGACGGCAGCTATGCTCTGCGCTATACCGAACCGATCACGTTGACCGATGACGCTGAAATAAAAGCATATGCTGTCTGCGACGGATATACTGACAGCGATGTTTCCGTATTCAGCTACAGCGTAAAAAAATACCTTATCGGCGATGTAAACTCCGACGGACAGGTAAACGGTGCGGACGCGGGTGTGCTGAACCGTTATGCCGCCGGTTGGAAGGACTACGACATCAAAATCAAAAACTTTGATGCCGCTGACATCAACAAAGACGGTAAAGTTAACGGAGCCGACGCGGGTATACTCGCGCGCTATACCTCCGACTGGAAAAATTACGATAAGTATTTTTATTAATTGTCCGCAGTGGAGGTCGTTGCGACCTCCACTGTTTTATATGGGAACGGGCTTTTATTAAAAAACGTTACCAACAAAGAATGTTGATTACAATGCTGAAATCGTATTTTCTAAATTAGAATTATAATTAAAAAATTGCTCTATTATCAAGAAAAAAACCTGATTTTATCGTTTTTATCGGTTGACAAAGAGAAAAACCTTTTGTATAATAATAAACAGCGTTTTAATATGCGTATCTGCGGTTTGCGGATATTTGATTTGAGGTGCGGCAATGCTTTTTGAATTAAAGTCTGTTTTTTTAAACGACGGTGAAGTAAAAGAGCTGACCTATCAGTATGATATTTCTCAAATTGAAGTTGACGGTGTTTTTCCATTCAAATCACCCGTCACTGTTACCGCGGTTGCTCAAAACAGGGCAAGCCTTGTCACCTTAACGCTCGACTGCAGCTTTGAGTATCAAAGAAGCTGCGACCGCTGCGGTGAGGAAAGAAAGCTGACTATGAGTAAGACATTTACTCACAAGCTGGCGCAGACCCTGATCGATGAGGGCAACGACGACTATATTGAAACACCGGATTTTACCATTGAGCTTGATGAGGTTGTTACCACCGACATTTTGCTTGACCTGCCGCAAAAGTTTTTATGCAGCAGCGAATGTAAGGGCTTGTGTCCTATATGCGGTCACAACATGAATCAGGGCGAATGCGGCTGTAACAGGCACGCGATCGACCCAAGGCTCGAAGTACTAAAACAGCTTATGGAATGAATACACATAAAAGGAGGTCTTTGTAATGGCAGTACCTACAAGAAAAACATCACACGCAAGAAAGAGCTCAAGACGTTCAACTGTATGGAAGCTCAACGCTCCCACTCTTACAACCTGCCCCAACTGCGGCGAGCTGACTGCGGCTCACAGAGCATGCACCAACTGCGGTATGTATAAGGGCAGACAGGTTATCGTTAAAGAAGACGCATAATCTATCTAATTATGGACCAAACGGGCGACAGCTTGCTGTTGCCCTGTTTTTCTATCTATCCGATGAAAGCAGGTGATACTATGAGTAAACCCGTTATTGCTATTGTAGGCAGACCTAACGTCGGCAAAAGCACATTGTTTAATAAGCTTATCGGTCAGCGCATGTCTATTGTAGACGATACCCCGGGAGTAACACGCGACCGAATTTACGGAGAAGCGGATTGGCTTAATCATTCCGTTTTAGTTGTTGACACGGGAGGAATCGAGCCAAAAAGCGACGATATCATCCTTACGCAGATGCGCCGTCAGGCACAGCTTGCCATTGACACCGCCAACGTTATTGTTTTGGTTACAGACTGCAAAAGCGGCATGGTGGCTACAGATATGGATGTGGCGCAAATGCTGCAAAAATCCGGCAAGCCCGTGGTGGTGTGCGTCAACAAATGCGATACCGTCGGTGAACCATCCATTGATTTTTATGAGTTCTATAACTTAGGTCTCGGCGATCCGGTTCAGGTGTCCGCTATCCACGGTCACGGTACAGGCGATCTGCTTGACCGCTGTTTTGAATACTTGCAGTTTGACGATGAATCCGAGGACGACGATACCGTGATCAACGTTGCCGTTATCGGTAAGCCAAA
>CAMHCD010000086.1 GCA_946183545.1 uncultured Clostridia bacterium | reverse complement strand
CTCCTTTTAAAAAGGAGCCTTGCCGACGCTTGTTTAAAATCTAAACGTCATCAAATCAGAAAACAGAGTTTTTGACAAACAAAGGCGGCAAGGATATACCTTGCCGCCAAGTCGGTTGCTATGATCAGCCTTCCTGAGGAGCACCTACAGGACAAACATCAGCACATGAGCCGCAGTCTACGCAAGCGTCAGCGTCGATTACATACTTGCCGTCGCCCTCGGAGATAGCGGAGCAGGGACACTCGTCAGCGCAAGCGCCGCATGCGATGCAGTCGTCATTAATTACATATGCCATAAATCTGACCTCCTTAAATTTTGTACTTCTATTGTATCACATTATTTGAAAAAAGCAAGTCATTTAACAAATTTTCAAATAAAATGTATAGTTATCTTTTTTATTCTCCGTCAGCCGGTTCTTTGCGCAAAGTTAGAATATCTGTTGACATCCTTTTAAACTGAGTGTAAAATAAAAACATGATTAGAAACCGATATGATCGGGAATGCCAAAGGACTGAGGCTATGGAGATTAAGGTATATTCACTGAGCCACATAGGTAAGGTGCGAGGACAAAACCAAGACAACTATTATTGCAACGGCGTAGTACCCGACACTGAAAATTCCAATTTCAGATACGGAGGCAGCTTTGACGGCAGCAAGCCTGTGCTGTTAGGCGTATTTGACGGTATGGGCGGACACCTGCACGGCGAACGCGCGTCGCTGTACGCGGTGCAAGCTTGTGAATCGCTGTTTGCGCAGTATAAGGGCGGCGATCCCTTTGGCGTAATGAATCAGATCTGCCGCTCCTCCAACGAGCGCATTTGCGAGGAAATGGAAAACGTCGTAAAGGGCAGGATGGGCTCCACCGCCTCGATGCTGCTGTTTGAAAACGGCAATATGTTCATCTGCGATCTGGGCGACAGTCCGATGTTCCTGTTCCGTGGCGGCAAGATGAAGCAGGTTTCCTTTGAGCACACCGAGCGCCACAACTACGAGCAGATATTCGGCAACGATTACGATAAAAAGAAAAAGTTCAGGCTTACCCAGCATCTGGGTATTTTCCCTAACGAAATGGAGCTTTCTCCCTACAACAGCCGTGAGCCGGCGCAGACTGGCGACCGCTTTTTGATTTGCAGCGACGGCGTAACAGACATGGTCCCGGAGGAGGAGATAGCGGAGATCGTCAACGGGAAAGCCTCACTTGAAAAGGCTGCGGAGCAGCTCTTAAAAACCGCGCTGGATAACGGCGGCAAGGATAACACCACGCTGATTTTGGGCGAGGTAACGGGAGAGGTGCAAAATATCCCGATGGAGCTTCCGCCGCAGTCGGCTCCTGCTCCGTACAGAGCGCCGCAGGATGCACCTCCCGCGCCAAACAGCGCGCCGTATAACGACGCTCCTCCGGCAGCTGTACAAAAAAACAACAAACGCAAGCTGCTGACGGTTATTGCCATAGCCCTGTTCGCGGTGGGGCTTGCGATAGTCGGCGTATTGGCATATCTTTTGGCAACACAGGAATCAAACAGCAAGCCTGCCGAAAAGTCCGTGCCGACCACACAGGCTGTGCCGCCTACGACGCAGGCTGTTCCTTCAACAACGGAGGACAATCAGATTTCCATTGCGCAAAACGACAACGAAAAAATCAAAGAGATCGAGGATCACGCCGGAGATACAATTGATAAAATTCAGTCGGCTTTTGAGGAAGCGACTGAGTATATACCGCCCGAAAACGGTTATCCGGGTGTAAATCCGCCGATGTAAACGGACAGGGTCTGAGGAGAGATTGCAGTGTATCCAATTGAAAAGGTCTGGAGCGACTGGAAGATCGTCAAGCTGATCGGTGAGGGCAGCTTTGGCAAGGTATATGAGATCGTCCGAAACAATTATAATATAGAAGAACACAGCGCTATGAAGGTGGTGCAGATACCCAACTCCACCGCCGAGGTGCAGAGCCTTAAGAACGAGGGCATCGACCAAGGCAGCCTGCGCGAATACTACCTGAGCTTGGTGGACGATTTTTCGCGCGAGATCGCTGTTATGGCAAAGCTAAAGGGTAATCCCGGCATTGTGGCATATGAGGACTATCGGGTTATTGAGCACGAGGACGGCTTGGGCTGGGATATCATAATCCGCATGGAGCTGCTCAATCCGCTGGCGAGCATTATGTCACAGCGCGAGCTGACAGAACAGGAGGTCATCGACCTCGGCGTCAGCCTGTGTGACGCGCTGTCGGTATGTCACAAAAACAACATCATCCACCGTGACATCAAGATAGATAATATCTTTGTATCCGACACGGGGTTCTATAAGCTGGGCGATTTCGGAGTTGCGCGGACTATTGAAAAAACCTCCGCGGCTCTGTCCAAAAAAGGCACCTATACGTATATGGCTCCCGAGGTTTACCGGGGCGAGCCTTACGGACAGCGCGCCGATATCTACTCGCTGGGCATGGTCATGTACCGCCTGCTCAACTATAACCGCGAGCCGTTTTTACCGCCGCCTCCCGAGCCGGTAAAGTATAATGATAAAAACAACGCGCTGACTATGAGGATGCGCGGCGACCGTTTTGATCCGCCGGCAAAGGCAGGCGCGGCGCTGCAGGCTGTTATAATGAAGGCGTGCGAGTTCAACGCGGCAAACCGCTTTGCAAGCGCCGAGGAGATGAAGCAGGCGCTTTTGCAGGTCAGGGCAAATCCGAATACTGTTCCGGTCTTTGCTTACAACAACACTCCGCCGATCCTTACTCCTCCGCAACCCCCGAAGAATCTGCCTCCGGGCTCTTACGAAGGGTTCGACCCAAGGAACTATTACATTGCTCCGCCTGCTCCCCCACGGGCAAAAAGCTATTCAAAAGCCGCTACCGCGCTTGGCTGGGTCGGCATTGCGGTCAATATCCTTTGCATTATATTTGTGTATTACCGGCTGTACATGGTTCCCACGCTCCTTATTTCTATTATTATAGGAGCGATGACCGTGCTTGCCGTTATGCAGATCTTACTCAGCTTCAAGCTGTATAACAAGGGCGTATGGATAACCGCCTTTGCGGCTTCGATTTTTTCGCTGTCGATCATAAATATAATATCCACAACGCTTTTCTACAGTGATTGTTTTACAAATCCAAATCTCCCGCCTACATAAACCTTGTCTGTTTGTTAGGATGAACCATATGATAAAACCTTCCGACATTTGCATACAAACCGAGCGGCTGACTATGGTGCCGATGACCATGCGCTTTTTAGACAGCACCTGCGCCTATGCGCTCAGTGAGGACAACGCGCGTTTGATGGTTTACCTGCCTAAGCGCAGCCGTCAGGAGGTGCGCGACTTTATTGTCGGCGCTGAAAAGCAGTGGCAGCTTGAGCAGCCCGATATATGCGAATTTGCCCTGCTGAAAGACAAAAAGCACATCGGCGGCATGACGATGTACTTTGAGGGCGATTATACGCGCGGTGAGCTCGGCTGGATAATCCACCGTGACTACTGGGGCAACGGCTACGCCGTGGAAGCCGCGCGCGGATTGATGCGGTTCTTTGCCCGGCAGATGGGACTGAAACGCTTTATTGCCCACTGCGACAGCCAAAACGAAGCGTCCAAACGCGTTATGGAAAAGCTCGGCATGCACTATTCGGAAACACACGGCGGACGCTATAACCGGCTGACAGAGGGCGAACGCCGGGAAGATCTGTACGAAATCATTTTGGAGGACGGCAATGAGTGAGTATACAACACGCACCGAGCTGCTGTTGGGAAATGAAGCTATGCAACGGCTGCAAAGCGCACGCGTAGCTGTGTTCGGCATAGGCGGTGTGGGAGGTCACGCGGCTGAGGCTCTGGCACGCTCCGGCGTGGGTCAGCTCGATTTGATCGACAACGACACTGTCGCACCGTCAAATTTGAACCGTCAGCTGTTTGCTACGCGCTCCGCTATTGGCATGGATAAGGTTGACGCGGCAAGGATACGCCTTGCGGAAGCCGCTCCCGACTGCAAGGTACGCACGTTCAAAACCTTTTTTATGCCCGAAACTCAGGAGCAATTCGACTTTACACAGTACGACTATGTGGTAGACGCTATAGACACGGTCACGGGTAAAATCGCGCTCGTGCTCTGCGCTCAGCAGGCAGGAGTGCCGATAATAAGCTCAATGGGAGCCGGCAACAAGCTGCATCCGGAGCTGTTTGAGGTCGCGGATATTTACAAAACCTCTGTATGTCCGCTGGCAAGAGTCATGCGCGCGGAGTTAAAAAAGCGCGGAGTAAAGCGCCTAAAGGTCGTCTATTCCAAGGAGCCTCCCATGCGGCCGGCTCCGTCAGATGAGCAAACCAACCGCCGCACAGTGCCCGGCTCGACCGCCTTTACCCCATCCGTGGCAGGCTTGATAATCGCCGCCGAGGTGGTTAGGGATATTGGTAGAGTTTAGAGTTGAGAGTTGAGAGTTTAGAGTTTAGAGTTACAGTAACGCTCCGTGTAGGGGAGACCCTTGCGGTCTCCCGAAGCTATGCGCAAAACCCAAGGGAGGCCGCAAGGGCCTCCCCTACTTTGTTAGTTTATCAAACCGATCCGGTTTCCGAAAAGCCAAACCGTCCGCCCCGCCGCTGGTGAACCATTCCGTTCAGCAAAACTTCACCAAAGGCGGAGAAAGTGCCCACCGGCACACGCCGTTGATGACCTTTTCCGAACAAGCATCGTCACCCAAAGGCGGATTAAAAGAACCATTCGCTTGGCAGAAGGAAGGTATAGGGCGCGGTGACGATGGCATAGGTTAGCGCCGCGATGACTCTTTGTTTTTTTGTGAATGCGGTTTCGGAAAAGGATATGAAATAATTTAACACAAAGATGAGAACAGAGGCAACTATAATACCGGAAATCACATGAATAGCGCCGAATTCCTCCACCATCATTAGCATTAAAAAAAGAACGACCCAGCCGATGACATCCGCCAAAAATCCGAACACCCAAACAATCCAGATACGGTTAAGATAAAACCGCCAATCGAAGCTTTTGAAAAAGAAGCGCGTCAGAATGATAAGGATAACGGAATCAATGATAAAATCAGCGACAATGGCAACCGCCGTGAACCACGGAGTCAACAGAAAGGCAAAAAACGGCGGAAAAACCATGTTGTATAATCTGTAATCCTTTTTCATTACATCACCTCTATAAGTAATACGTATTTAAGGGTGCAAATGGTTGCACATGATTTTAAATTTTTTTAGTAACGCTCCGTGTAGGGGAGGTACGGCAGTCGCCCAGACCCCCTCTGTCCCCCTATGAGGGGGCGGAAACCCTTGCGGTCTCCCGAAGCTATGCGCAAAACCCAAGGGAGGCCGCAAGGGCCTCCCCTACTTTGTTAGTTTATCAAACCGATCCGGTTTCCGAAAAGCCAAACCGTCCGACCCGCCGTTGATGACTCCTTCCGAACAAGCTAAGTTATACAAAGGCGGAGAAAGTGCCCACCGGCACACCCGCCGTTAATGACTCCTTCCGAACAAGCTAAGTCATACAAAGGCGGAGAAAGTGCCCACCGGCACACCCGCCGTTGATGAACTATTCCGTTCAGCAAAACTTCACCAAAGGCGGAGTTAAATCAAGCCCAGTTGAGGGTGTCGCTGTAGACGTTGATGTAGTCCTGAGCGGAGCGCTCCCAGCTGTTGTCGCTCATCATAGCGCGCCACATAAGCTGGTGCCAGCCCTCGCTGTCCTGGATACCCCACAGAGCGCGGCGGACAGCGTGCTGCATGTCTGCGGTGTAGTAGTTCTTGAAGGTGAAGCCGTTGCCGTAGTTGTCGGCGGAATCGAATACGGAGTCCTTCAAGCCGCCAACCTCGCGAACTACGGGGATGGTGCCGTAACGGAGCGCGATCATCTGAGACAGACCGCAGGGCTCCTGAGCGGACGGCATAAGGAAGATATCCGCGCCGGAATAGATCTTACGGGCGAGCTCGGGAACAAAGCCGTGACAGAAGATAAGTCTGCCGGGATACTTGCCCTGCATATAGTTGAAGTAGTCCTCATACTCCTTGTCGCCTGAGCCGAGGATAACAAACTGCATGTTTTCGGTGTTCATCAGCTCTTCCAAGCCCATGCGCACCAAGTCAAGACCCTTGTGCGAAACAAGACGGGTGACCATTGCGACCAGAGGAATACTCCAGTTGACTTCGAGTGTAAGGCGCTCCTGCAGTCTGCGCTTACATTCGCCCTTACCGCTCATATCCTCCTTGGTGTAGTTGCAGTAGAGCTGATAGTCGGTTGCCGGATCGTAGCTTGCCAGGTCGATACCGTTCTTGATACCGCAGAGCTTGTAGTGACGCAGGTTGAGCTCGTCATGCAGACCCCAGCTGTACCACGGGTCTTTGATTTCTGCCGCATAGCTCGGCGAAACGGTCGAAACACGGGTAGAGGTCTCGATTGCGCCCTTCATCATGTTGAGCTTGCCGTTCATCTCCAGAATGTTGCACTCGCTTGCGGGGATACCTACGCACTCGGTGTTGACTTCCCAGCCGTACTCACCCTGATACTGGATGTTGTGGATGGTGAACAGGCTCTTGATGTTGTAATACCAGGGTCTGTGAGAATAGAACAGATAGTAGTATACGGGAACCAGAGCGGTCTGCCAGTCGTTGCAGTGGATGATGTCGGGATGGAAGTCGATATAGGGCAGCATCTCTAAAATAGCGCGTGAGAAGAACGCAAAACGCTCCGCGTCGTCATAGTGACCGTAAAGAGTGCCGCGCTTAAAGTAGTATTCGTTGTCGATAAAGTAATAAGTGCAGTCGTTCCAGCGAGCCCAGAACAGTCCGCAGTACTGATGACGCCATGCTACAGGCACGGTGAAGTTGGTGATGAAGTTCATCTGATTTTTCAGATCCTGCGAAATGGTGCCATAGAGCGGCACAACGATACGGCAATCCTGACCCTTACGGCACAGGGTATGCGGAAGGCTGCCGGCTACGTCGGCAAGACCGCCGCTGCCGCAGAAAGGATTCGCCTCGGACGCACAGTATAAAATTCTCATGGTGTTTTCCTCCTAAACTTCTGATTTTTTAGCAATATATATCGGATAAGAATCAAAGCCCATCAGCGAACGTCCGTCCTTAATGGTAACATCCTTATCAATGATCACATAGTTCAAATTGGTATCCTTGCCGATGGTGGTGTCCTGCATGATGATGCAGTTGTTAAGCTTTGCGCCTACGCCGACATGAACGCCCTTGAAAATGACGCAGTTCTCGACCTCGCCGTCAATTACGCAGCCCTGCGCAATGATGGAGTTTTTGACCCTGCTCTGCAAACCGTAGCGGCAGGGAGCGTCGTCTCTTACCTTGGTGTAGATAGGACGCTTGGGGTTGAACAGCTCGTCGCGGACTTCCTTCTTCATCAGATCCATGTTGAAGTCAAAGTAAGAGTTGATGGAGCTGATGATGGCGGTGTAGCCCTTGTTTTCAAACGCGTATACGCTGTACTTGTCGAGCATTTTCTGCAGCAACTTCTTGATGTCGAGCTCATTGAGGCTGAGCGCCATGCGGATGTTTTCCATAAGCAGGCTCTTTTTGACGAGCAGTGAGCCGTAGAAGTGGTTGACCACCTCGTCGGTTTTTTCGGGCTTGATGAACATTTGAGTTACCTTGCCGCTTTCGTCCGTCTCGATGGTGACGGGGCGGTCGTAGCCCGAGGGAACAACGCCCTTCTTATATACAACGGTGATATCGGAGTTGTGCTTGGAGTGGAAATCAAACAGCGCGGTATAGTCGAAGTTGGTAACAACATTGCCGGGAGAAATGAGAATATACTCCTCACGGCAGTGCTCAATATAGCCGTGCATGTTGTAGATGGTTTCCACATAGTTAGAGAACACCTTGCCGCCGTAGGGAGTCAGCAGGGTAAGGTTGCTTCTTCTTTTTGAAAGGTCATACGCGCTGCCGGAACCGACGTGGTCGGTAAGCGACAGGAAGTTGCTCTTTGCCACGATACCAACGTTGTTAACGCCGGAGTTGGACATATTTGAGAGCACAAAGTCTATCAGGCGGTACTTGCCGCCGATGGGTACGCTTGCGGTTGTACGGGACGCGGCAAGCTCGGGGATCTTGTCATCCAGTGTGCCGGCAAAAATAAAGCCTAATACATCATTACTTCTCACTTGCTGCCACCTCACTATCAATCATTTCTTTTGCCTTAACGACGGCATTTTCGGGGATCACGGTGTTTTCGCCTATGACCGCAATGCCCCAGTTGTTTCTGTCATCGACCTCTTCGGGCTTTTGACCGACCTGTGCGCCCTTCTTGATAACGGTGTTTTCCGCAACAATAGCGAACTTAACTACCGCGCCTTCCTCGATCACCGCGCCGGGCATGATGATGGAGGAATTGATGGAAGCGCCCTTGCCGACGGTAACGCCGGAAAACAGGATCGAGAACTCCAGATCGCCCTCAACATTGCAGCCGTCGGCAACCAGAGAATTCTGGATATTAGCGTCGGGCGAAATGTAATGCGGAGGCATCATGGGGTTGCGGGAATAAACGTCCTTGAGGTCAAGGGTAACGTTGGGATCGAGCAGATCCATGTTAGCTTCCCAAAGGCTGTCGATGGTTCCGACGTCCTTCCAGTAGCCCTCGAAGGGATAGGCGAACA
>CAMHCD010000085.1 GCA_946183545.1 uncultured Clostridia bacterium | reverse complement strand
ATTATATTGTTTATACTTGTTATTGTAAAGAACCGTGTAGGGGAGGCCCTTGCGGCCTCCCGAAGCTATGCGCACAGCCCGTGGGAGGCCGCGAGGGCCTCCCCTACATTGGATGGCTGACGAGAGCGTTACAGCTTATAACGCCAAATCCTTCTACAATTATTCTAACATGATTAATTGTATAGGGCAAGGCTTAAAAATACCTGAAAAAACTTTTTTAAATCTTTTCAGCGTTTTTTAAGGTTAGGACTTTATAATACAGCCATAACAAAAGCAAGGAGGCGTTTTTATGAACATACAGACTGTTTTTGAGAGAACCGAAAAGAAATACATCATCACGCTGAATCAGCGCAAAAAACTGCTTGACGCGATCCGTGACCACATCAGGGAGGACGAATACGGCGAAAGCACGATTTGCAGCTTGTACTTTGACACAGACAGCTACCGGATGATACGCACTTCAATGGAAAAGCCCGTATATAAAGAAAAACTCCGCCTGCGCAGTTACTCAACTCCCAAGCACGACAGCAACGTGTTTTTGGAGCTTAAAAAGAAGTACAACGGAGTGGTGTATAAGCGCAGACGCACGCTGAAATATGACACCGCCATGGAGTATATAAACAGCGGAGAACTGCCGGATGACTCGCAGATAATGCGCGAGATCGACTGGGCAATGAAGTATTACGACGGCTTGAAGCCGAAGATGTTTATAGCCTACGACCGCACCGCGTACTACTGCAAAACCGACCGTGACCTGCGCATCACCTTTGACCGCAACGTCCGCTTCCGCAGCACCGACCTTGACTTGGCAAAGGGCAGCTTCGGCGAGGTAATATTGGACAGACAAAGCTGTATTATGGAGATCAAGGCGTTAAAATCAATGCCCTTGTGGCTCACCGAGACGCTTGACAGCCTCGGGGTGTTCCCGGGCTCCTTCTCCAAATACGGCACCGCATATAAAATCACAGAGGAAAGACAACAAAACACAATTATGAACGGAGGTAAGAACTGTGCTTGATACTTTATTTGCTCCCATTTTTTCGGGTACCTTTACAATTTCTGCTTATTTGATTTGTACATTCGTTTCGCTCGTTTTGGGCGCGGTCATCGCTTGGGCTTCGGGCTTCCGCAGCCGTCAGAGCAAAAGCTTTTTGCTGGCGCTGTTTTTGCTTCCGGCAATCGTGCAGACCGTAATCATGCTCGTCAACGGCAGCGTCGGCACCGCCGTAGCGGTCATGGGCGCGTTCTCACTGGTTCGTTTCAGAAGCGCACCCGGCTCCGCAAAGGAGATAGTCAGTATCTTTTTGGCTATGGCGGCAGGCTTGGCAACGGCTGTAGGATATGTAGCTCTGGCAGCGATATTTGTCGTGATCATCTGCGCGGTAATCGTTATATCCAACTTTGTCAGCTTTAAGGAAAAGGACGATTATGTACGCGAGCTCCGCATCACCATTCCCGAATCGCTCAACTATGCTCATGAGTTTGACGATCTGTTCAAAAAATACACCAAGAGCGCAAAGCTGCTCAACGTTAAAACCACCAACATGGGCAGCATGTATAAGCTGATCTACAAGGTGCAGCTAAACAGCGAGGACGAGGTTCAGCAGTTTATTGACGACCTGCGCTGCCGCAACGGTAATCTGGAGATCGCCGTGCAGATACCCGCGCTCAACGATAACGCTCTATAATTTGCTTATACCGCATTTTTCATAATAATCTCCTAAGAGGGACGTGCTCAGTCAGGCACGTCCCTCGAACTTTATTGCTCTTGGGGAAGGCTTTTTGCAAAGCGTCCGGACATGAAGGTTATGACGGATATGACAGTAGATTTTTGCATATACCCTACAATTAAAAAAAAAATAAAAAATAATTTTTATTTTTTTTAAATTGGTCTGCTCTATAAGGAATTTACTGTCATAACTGTCATATGCCCTTGAAAACGGCTTGGCTATGCGGTTTTTAGCATGCCTATCATACAGCTATGTATCTGTCATAAACTGTCATAACTGTCATATTGTTACTTAAAAACCACCTCGTTTGATAAAACAGCCCTTTTTACGGGCAGAAGATATTTTATGCCGCACTGTCTGCTCGGAGTAAAACAAACGTCAGACTCCCGGTCGGTCGAAACAGTCGGGCGACGATTGCTTTTCCATACCGTGCTGTCTGCTCGGAGTAAAACAAACGTCAGACTCCGGGTTTGCCGAAACAGTCGGGCGACGATTGTTTTTCTATGCCGCACTGTCTGCTCGGAGTAAAACAAACGTCAGACTCCGGGTCGGTCGAAACAGTCGGGCGACGATTGTTTTTCCATACCGCTCGGAGTAAAACAAACGTCAGACTCCCGGTTTGTCGAAACAGTCGGGCGACGATTGTTTTTCTATGCCGCACTGTCTGCTCGGAGTAAAACAAACGTCAGACTCCGGGTCGGTCGAAACAGTCGGGCGACGATTGTTTTTCCATACCGCACTGTCTGCTCGATGTAAAAAAATGCGATAAACAGTTGAATTCTTAAAAGAAAATGAGTATAATAGCAATGGAATATATTACATGATAAAGAGGGATAGTATGAACACATCGGTAAAGGATTTTTTTGCGGAGATCAAGGGCAAGCGCGTTGCGTTTATCGGCATCGGAACAAGTAACCTGCCGCTTATCGCGCAGTTTGCCGGAAAGGGCGCGCAGGTGATAGCCTGTGACCGCAAAAGCTTTGAGGAGTTGGGAGAGAACGGCGTAAAAGCGCGCGGCTGCGGCGCGGAGCTTAAGCTGGGCGAGAATTACCTCAACGACATTGACGCGGACATAGTGTTCCGCAGTCCCGGCACTCCGTTCTACAGAGATGAGCTTGTGCAGCTTCGCGAGCAGGGCAAGGTGCTGACCTCGGAGATGGAGGTGTTTTTTGACCTCTGTCCGTGCAAGACGATAGCAGTGACCGGCTCCGACGGCAAGACAACCACCACTACCATCATTTCCGAATTCCTGAAGGCGGCAGGAAAGACCGTTCATTTGGGCGGCAATATCGGCAAGCCGCTCCTGCCCGAGATAGAGCGTATATCTTCGGATGATTACGCTGTGGTTGAGCTTTCGAGCTTCCAGCTTATCTCTATGCGCAAGAGCCCCGACATTGCGGTAGTTACCAACTTAGCGCCCAATCATCTGGATATCCACAAGGATATGCAGGAGTACGTGGACAGCAAGCGCAACATCGTGCTCCATCAAAACGCCTTTGGTAAGGCTGTGGTCAACCTTGACAACGACATCGCAAACAGCTTTTCCGACGACGTAAGGGGACAGCTTTGTAAATTCAGCGTCAAGGATACCGTAGAAAACGGCGCGTTTTTAAACGGCACTACGATTTGCTATAACGATTACGGCGTAGTTACACGCATTATGGATATAAGCGACATCCGTATTCCGGGTATGCACAATGTTGAAAACTACCTTGCGGCTATCTCGGCTGTTTGGGGTATAGTCAGCGTTGCGGATATAATCAGGGTAGCGCGTGAATTCGGCGGCGTTGCCCACCGCGCTGAGTTTGTCAGGGAATACCGCGGCGTCAAGTATTACAACGACTCCATCGCCTCCAGTCCCACACGTACCGCGCTTGGAACTCTGTCCTTGTATAAGGATAAGATCGTCATTATCGCCGGCGGCTACGACAAGCATATCCCGTATGAGCCGCTCGGACCCGTAATCAACGACAAGGTTAAGGTGCTCATCCTGCTTGGCGACACCGCGCCCAAGATCGAGGCTGCGGTAAAGAACGCCGATAACTACAACGCGGAAGAGCTCACCATCATCAACGTAACCAACATGGAGGAAGCGGTTGCGGCTGCGGTCGAAAACACCGAGCCGGGCGATATCGTGTCGCTGTCTCCGGCGAGCGCAAGCTTCGGCTTGTACCGCAACTTTGAGGAAAGAGGAAATCACTTTAAATCAATTGTAAACGGGTTAGCATAACAATGAATATACAACAACTTCTGTTTGATTTATGCGCGGCAAACGGCGTTTCGGGCTGTGAGTCCGAGCTGTTTGACCTGATACAGTCGTCGCTCGACCAATATGCGGAGGTGACTGCCGACGCAAACGGCAATGTATACGCTGTGCTTGGGAATCCGTCCGGCGACAAAACGATACTGCTTGACGCGCACCTTGACCGCATAGGACTTATCGTTACCGACATCGACCAAAACGGCTTTGTCAAGGTGGACAAGTGCGGAGGCATGGACAGCCGTGTGCTTCAAAACGCGCGCCTTGCTGCACAGGACGGTATCACCGGCACGGTATGCTGCCTGCCGCCTCATTTAAGCGACGGCAGCGAGGACAAGGCAACGCCCATCAATAAGGTGTGGGTGGATTTCGGCATGAACGCAGAGCAGGTGAGGGAGCATGTCAAAATCGGCGATACGCTGACCTTTGTATCGAAGCCGCGTATGCTGATGAATAATATTATCACCTCACCGGCGCTTGATAACCGCTGCTCGGTGGCGGCTTTGATCCGCTGCGCCGAAATGCTGCACGGAAGCGAAGTGCGGTATAAGGTAGTGCTGCTCTTTTCCGCTCAGGAGGAGACCTACGGCACAGGCGCCGCAACAGGCGCTTACCGCGTAAACGCCGACGAAGCGATAGTAGTTGACGTGAGCTTTGCCTCTCAGCCGGATGTAAGCGGACAGTACGGCAAAATAAAGCTTGACGGCGGTCCCATGATCGGCATAGCGCCGGGCTTGGACAAAGGCATGACAAACTGCCTGACCGCATTGTGTAAGGACAAAGGTATCCCGTATCAACTGGAGCCTATGGGCGGCAGAACAGGCACAAACGCCGACAGGATCGCGATAACCCGCAGCGGAGTAAAAACTGCTATGGTGTCTGTTCCGCAGCGTTACATGCACACCGCTGTAGAGGCAGTGGCGATAGATGACATTGAACGCACCGCCGGGCTGCTGGCAGCTTATATTCAAAACGGAGGTGTTCAGGATGCTTGACCTTCAACTGCTGCAAAAGCTCTGTATGGCAAACGGCATTTCGGGCGATGAAGCCGCTGTACGCGAGCTGATAATTGAAACCGTAAAGCCCTATGCCGACGAAATAAAAACAGACGCGCTCGGCAACCTGCTGGTACATAAAAAAGGCAAAAACCGCCCAAAATCACGGTTGATGCTCTCCGCTCATATGGACGAGGTTGGGCTGATGGTCACCGATATAACCTCCGACGGCTATTTGAAGTTTGACGAGGTCGGCGGTATCGACCGACGCGTGATCATATGCAAAAACGTGGTCGTCAATAACAACGTCAACGGTGTGGTGGGAATAAAGCCCATCCATCTTACCAAGGGCGACGAAGGCTCAGCCATCCCCGATTACAGCGATCTATATATAGACATCGGCGCAAAAAACGCCGAGGACGCGGCAAGGGTCGTCAGCATAGGCGACAGCATATGCTTTGACGCGGAATTTACACAGACCGATACTATGATACAGTGCAAGGCTATTGACGACCGTTTCGGCTGCCTTGTGCTTATAGAAATGATAAAGAGCGACTTGGACTACGACATGGACTTTGCGTTTGTGGTTCAGGAGGAGGTCGGGCTTCGCGGTTCCGTGACCGCCGCCTACACCATTGCTCCGGACTATGCGCTTGTAGTTGAAACCACCACCGCCGCCGATATCCCCGAGATCGACGCGCAAAAGCAGGTGTGCAATTTGGGCAAGGGCGCTGTGATCTCCGTCATGGACAGGCGCACTATCTACGATAAGGAGATGGTAGCGCTTGCTATGGACACCGCTTCTCAAACCGGCGTGCAGGCGCAGTATAAGCGCGCTGTGGCAGGCGGCAACGACGCCGGCGCCATTCACCAAAGCCGTGGCGGAGTGCGCACGCTTACGATCTCGCTTGCGTGCCGTTATCTGCACGCTCCAAGCTGCGTAGCGTCCAAAAGCGACTGCGAAAGCATATTACAGCTTGTACAGGCGATCGCGCCCATAATTGCGGGAGGAAGACTGAACCATGATCATCTCTGTTGATAAAACGACAGATTTTGTCGGCACTATCCGAGGTATGTCGGCTGATAATCCCTTTGCCTGCCGCATTATCTCACTGTATCAAAGCTATCGCCCTGACCTTGCCTTTGTGGATTACTGGCTGCTGATGGGGGATATGCTCAATTATACAGGCGCTATCGCGCGCAGCGGTTCGGTGTTCGTGCTGTTTTTGACAGCGGACAGCGATCTTGACGAGGTGTCGTCGTTTATGCGTGTGTCGGGCGCAACGGAGATTTTGTGCGACGGCAGCTACGCGCTTGACTTTTTCGGCAAAAAGCCAAAGCGCGGCGTTATTTTGAGCAAGACCGAGCCGTTTGAAAAAATCGACCCGTACGCGCAAATAATAAAGCCCGACATCCGCGACGCTTACTACCTGATAGTGCGCTGTGCCGACCAAAACTTTCAGCCGCCGTCCTTTGAGGACTTTTACGTGGACGTCAACCACAAGCTGCGTCACCACGCCATGCGGATGTACGGCGTTACCGAGGGTCACCGCTTGGTTTCGGTCGCAATGACGGTAGCGGAAAGCGGCAGCAGCGCTGTGCTCGGCGCTGTGGCTTGCGACCCGGACTTCCGCAAACACGGCTACGGCTCCACTGTAGTAAAATATCTGTGCAACCGCATTATCGACGACGGAAAAACAGTCTACCTTCACCGTGCGCAAAACGCAAACGAAAGGTTTTATAATAAGCTCGGCTTTTCGGAATACGGAAGCTGGAGCGAATATTCAAACCGTAAGGAATGATACCATTGGATTTTTTTAATATAAGTCAACCGATTTTGGACGCGTCCGAGCAGGCTATGCGGCTTTGCGCGGAGCAGTTTCGCCAAATCGAGGATGTTCAGGAATACCATCAAATCAAAATGATAAAGGCGTTTCAAAACGCCTCGGTGAGGGAGAGCTACTTTTGCGGCTCCACCGGCTACGGCTACGACGACTTCGGCAGGGACGCTCTGGACAGGGTGTATGCCTTTGTGTTTGACGCGGAGGACGCGCTGGTTCGCCATAACTTTGTAAGCGGTACCCACGCCCTTACCGTCGCGCTCTTCGGCGTGCTGCGCCCGGGAGACACTATGCTCAGCGTTACCGGAATGCCATACGACACCATCCGTTCCGCTATCGGTATAGAGGGCAATTACCCCGGCTCGCTAAAGGACTTTGACATTCATTTTGACATGACAGAGCTGCTGCCCGACGGCACGCTCGACTATGAGCAAATACGCGCCGACATCGCGACAAAAAAGCCGAGAATGGTCTATATCCAGCGCTCACGCGGCTACAGCCTGCGTCCGACGCTGACCTGGCGCGAGATCAAAAAGATAGCCGACATCGCAAAAAAAGAGTCGCCAAGTTCCATTGTGATGCTTGACAACTGCTACGGTGAGTTTATCGAAAAGGTCGAGCCTCTCAGCGTAGGCGTAGACCTGATGGCAGGCTCGCTGATCAAAAATCCCGGCGGCGGCATTGCGCCCACAGGCGGCTATATCGCAGGAAAACGGGAGCTTGTGGAGATGTGCGCTTACCGCCTGACCACTCCCGGCACAGGCAAGGAGATTGGCGCAACGCTCAACACGATGCGCGAGCTCTTCATGGGCGCTTACCACGCGCCGCATGTTACGGGCGAGGCGCTCAAAACCGCCGTGTTCGCGGCGGCGCTCTTTGAGCTGCTGGGCTATGAGACCGCGCCCAAATACAACGATCCGCGCGGCGATATCATCCAGCTTTTGATGCTCGGCAACGAGGAAAACCTTATCCGCTTTTGCGGTGGTATTCAGGGCGGTTCAGCGGTGGACAGCTTTGTGGAGCCGATGCCGTCCGATATGCCCGGCTACGAAAGTCAGGTCATAATGGCGGCAGGCGCGTTTACACTCGGCTCATCCATTGAGCTCTCAGCCGACGCTCCTCTGCGCGACCCCTACGCTGTTTGGATGCAGGGCGGACTTAACTTCCACGCCGGTAAGTTAGGCGTAATGCTTGCAGCGGACAAGGTCATGAACAGTAAAGCTTAATAACAGAGCCGACTCAATTTGAGCCGGCTTTTTTGTTCGCTTATTCCCAAAACAAATCGTCAAGGGTTTTGTTAAGCGCCTTGCAAATAGCGGTGCAAAGCTTAATGGTGGGGTTGTAGTCGCCTTTTTCAATGGCGTTGATCGTCTGCCGGCTCACTCCGACCAGTTCGGCAAGCTGCTGCTGCGACAGATCCATAGCGGCGCGGGCACTTTTTAGCTTAAGGTTTTTCATTCGGCTTCACCTTTTTTGTCTATCGCTTTTTTGATGATCAGTGAAGCGCCGACAGTTAAAAACATCAGCCCGGTAAACAGGTACAGTGAATCATCGCTTAAGGTACCGCGTGTAAAAAGATTTGGTACACCCGAGACGATGTGGTGAACGTACACATACAAGTGGATCACGCCTAAAGCTATAGTGCTTATAGCGTAGTTGTATATGTTCTTATTATAGTTTAAATTTATATACGCGTCTTTAAAAATACAAATGACGATAAAGATGGCGACTCCGATAACTACATTCAAACCGAACTGAACAAAGACAGGAGCCCACTTTAATTCAAAAATATTAGTAAACATACATATGATCGAAAAAACGATCGTGAAAAGAAAACTGTATCTGACCGCTTTGTGTCGCACCAGCATTTGGCGCTCGTCAAATTTTACCGCTTCCTTGCTCCGGCGTTTTATTATGATGATAACTGCCACTGCAATAAGAAGCAAGACTGTAAAAACTATAGCCCATGACATATCCATATATGACATCTCCTTAAATTCTATGATACGGATATTTATCCGCTGATA
>CAMHCD010000084.1 GCA_946183545.1 uncultured Clostridia bacterium | reverse complement strand
CGATACCTCCGACGCATCAGCAGAGTATATGGGTCAGATCCGCTCACTGCTCGAAAACAACGGCATCGTGTGGCAGATCGGCGAGCTCGGCAGGGTAGACCTCGGCGGCGGCGGTACCATAGCAAAGTACGTTGCCAACATGAACGTTGACGTTATCGACCTGGGCGTGCCTGTGCTCAGTATGCACGCTCCGTTTGAAATCGTAAGCAAAACCGACGTATATATGGCTTACAGAGCGTTTTTTGAGTTCTTTAAGGCGTGATAACGGTAATAAAAAAACAAATGTCATCTCTCAATTTACGAGGGATGACATTTTTTATTGACTTTGTATTGAATTTGCAGCGCAACATGAAGAGCAATGCTTTGACCCGCCGTTGATGAACTTTATTGCTGAGTCAAGCTTTTTCAAAGGCGGACTGACCGCCGGGGCACCCGGCTACCAGAGCTTTTGGGCAGCGGCTACGATCACGGAACGTCCGTGCATGGAAATGCGGCGGTTGAAGAGCAAAATATTATGCGACTCACAGAGCACGTTTTCGGAGCTTCTGCCTGTGTCAACGTACAGCTTCCAGACGTAACCCGTAGGCAGTCCCGGCAGCTCAACATCCACGTTTTCCCAATAAGCGTTTATTCCGCAGTAAACGATTTCGTCCTCGTCCTTTTTGACGTCGGAAGCGCCTGCGTACATAACGCCTATCATGCGGGAATTCTCGTCAAAATCGGTTCTCCACGGACGGGCGGAATGAAGGCTTTCGGGCGGGAAGGTGCAGCTGCTTGTGCGTCTGTTTCTGGTGATGACATGAAAACGTTTGCGGAACGCTATCATGTACTTGAAGAACTCAAAAACATCGCTGTATTTTTCCTTGCGGCTCCAGTCGAGCCACGAGGTTATGTTGTCCTGACAATAGGGGTTGTTGTTGCCGAACTGCGTGTTGCAAAATTCGTCGCCTGCCAAAAACAGCGCGGCTCCCCGGCTGAGCATAAGGGTGGCAAAGGCGTTTTTGACCATCTTGATACGCAGCGCGTTGATCTCGGGATCGTCGGTCTCGCCCTCAAAGCCGCAGTTCCAGCTGTTGTTGTCGTTAGCGCCGTCGGTGTTGTCCCAGCCGTTGCTCCAGTTGTGCTTGACGCTGTAGGAATACAGGTCGTAAAGCGTAAAGCCGTCGTGACAGGTTATGAAGTTGACCGACGCGCAGTTGGCGCGGTAGGAGGGATCGTAAAGATCCTTGGAGCCGGTCAGACGGTGGGTGGCAGCCCAAGCAAGGTTGCTGTCGCCCTTTAAAAAGCGGCGCATGTCGTCCCGGTATTTTCCGTTCCATTCAGCCCAGCGGTTCCACGACGGGAAGCTGCCTACCTGATACAGTCCGCCTGCGTCCCAAGCCTCGGCAATCAGCTTTGTGCCGCCCAGGATGGGGTCGAACGCAAGGCTCTTGAGCAGGGGAGGCTGATCCATAGGCGAGCCGTCCTCGTTACGTCCCAAAATGGAAGCAAGGTCAAAACGGAAGCCGTCGATCTTGTATTCGGTCACCCAGTAGCGCAGGCAGCTTTTGATAAAGTCCTGCACGATGGGATGGTTGCAGTTGAGCACATTGCCGCAGCCGCTGAAATTGTAGTATTTGCCGTCGGGAGTCAGCATGTAGTAGATGCTGTTGTCAAGTCCCTTGAACGAGAAGAACGGTCCCATCTCATTGCCCTCGGCGGTATGGTTGAACACAACGTCCAAAATGACCTCTATGCCGTTGGACTTAAGTTCGCGTATAAGCTGCTTTAGCTCGGTGCCCTCCTGATGATGCTTGTGGTCGCCCTCGTAGCTTGTGTTGGGCGCAAAGAAGCATACGGTGTTGTAGCCCCAGTAGTCAAACAGCTGCTTGCCCTCATAGGAGCGGTTGGCACCGCACTCGTCAAATTCAAAAATCGGCATGAGCTCCACGGCGTTGACGCCCAGCTCCTTTAGGTACGGTATCTTTTCCTGAATACCGGCAAAGGTTCCGCGGTGCTTTACGCCCGAGGATTCGTCCTGCGTAAAGCCGCGCACATGCAGCTCGTAGATGATAAGCTCCTCCAGCGGGATAGACGGGGTTTTAAAGTTGCCCCAGTCGTAATCGTTGGAGACCACGCGCGCTTTGTAGACGCACTTGTCAAGCTGAGGCACTCCCCAGCTGCTCTGACCCGTTACAGCCTTGGCGTAGGGGTCGAGTATGTACATTCTTTTATCAAAAATCTTTCCTTTTCGCGGCTCGTTGGGGCCGTCAAAGGAATACGCGTATTCAAATTGTTCTACCTCCAGACCGAACACGATCATGGAGTAGGTGCTGCCTACCTTGTAGGACTCGGGAAAAGGCAGCTGGACGCTCGGTCTGCGCGCGCCGGGACGAAAGAGCAGCAGGGTGCACGAGGTAGCGTATACGGAGCTGATGGTAAAATTAACTCCGCCGCGCACAGGGGTAGCGCCGTTCATCTCGTAGTAACCGGGTCTGACGTCAAAACCGCATATATTATCTGTGGGTTGTAAGTCCCTCAACATTAAATAAACACCTCAATATAGTTAAGCTATTAACGGTCATAGCAATTCACATTACATTATAACACCTTCCGTGCACTTTTTCAACATTAAAAGGTAAAATCTTTTAGTGAAATATTGCCGTTGATAAATATGACAGATATGTCAAAAAATAAAAAATAAACTATCCAAAATGCTAATTGTGCTAAGTGATTTTTTGTGATATAATGACCATGGCATTTTATGTTACCAAGTTTTTACCACGGGAGGGTAATTATATGATCGTAAAAGACATTATCAACATTCTGGAAGGAGAGGTCATCTGCGAGGGTGATTTGAATCAGGAAATAAAAACCGCCTGCGGCTCCGATATGATGAGCGACGTGCTGGCGTTCGTTAAGGATCAGTCCGTGCTGCTGACGGGTCTTGTCAATCCTCAGGTGGTGCGTACCGCCGAGATGATGGACATGGCGTGCATAGTATTCGTGCGCGGCAAGGATCCCGACCAAAGCATTATAGACCTTGCCGAAAGCCGCGACATTACCCTGATGAAAACACGGTACAGGATGTTTACCGCCTGCGGTCTTCTGTACACCAACGGACTGTCGGGGGGAACAAAGGTATGAGCAACGCTATACATCTGCACTACGACGTTTCGGGCGAGGATTTTACCAGAGCCGGTGAAGCGAGCGGAGCAGTAAAAAAACGCCTTAAGTCGCTGGGCTTTAACAGCGACCTTATCCGCCGCGTGGCTATAGCCATGTATGAGGCGGAGATCAATATGGTGATCCACGCCGACGGCGGATTTTGCGACGTGGATATTTATCCCGACCGCGTGGAGATCCTTCTGTCCGACCACGGCCCCGGTATCGAGGACGTGGACAAGGCTATGCAGGAGGGCTTTTCGACCGCGCCCGCAAATGTGCGTAATTTAGGCTTTGGAGCAGGCATGGGCTTGCCCAATATCAAAAAATACACCGATGATATGCGCATCGAAACTACGCTCGGCGTAGGCACCAATTTGTATTTAACGGTAAAGGTTTCGTAAGCGATATTTTAAAGGAGCATACATGAGTAAATATTTTCACTCGGTTGAGCTTGAAGCCGACCTTTGCTGCGGCTGCACCAACTGCCTTAAGCGCTGTCCTACGGAGGCTATAAGGGTGCACGGCGGCAAGGCAAAGATATTGTCGGAGCGGTGCATAGACTGCGGCGAGTGTATCAGGATCTGCCCTCACCACGCAAAAAAGGCACACAGCTCAACCCTTGAAGAAATAAAAAGGTTTAAGTATAAGGTCGCTATTCCGGCGCCTGCGCTGTTCGGTCAGTTTAATAATCTCGACAACATCGACTTTGTGCTCACGGGTCTAAAGCATATCGGCTTTGACAAGGTCTTTGAGGTGTCGCGCGGCGCAGAATTGGTCAGCGAGGCAACACGCAGGCTTATCAAGGAGGACAAGCTCAATAAGCCTATCATCAGCTCCGCCTGTCCTGCTGTGGTAAGGCTTATAAAGATCCGCTTTCCGGAGCTTTGCAAAAACGTTATGCCGCTAAAGGCTCCTATGGAGGTCGCGGCAAAGATGGCACGTCGCGAGGCGATGGAGGAGAGCGGACTGCCTGCCGAGGATATAGGCGTGTTCTTTATGACTCCCTGTCCGGCAAAGGTCACCGAGGTGCATTCGCCAAATTACGCCGAAAAGTCGGCGGTTGACGGCACTATAGCTATCTCAAAAATATATCCCGAGCTGACGCGCGTTATGGATCGCCTTACGGATGTGGAGCAAATCGCGCATTCGGGCTTGATGGGCATCGGCTGGGCGACCTCCGGCGGCGAGGCTGCGGCTATGCTTGGCGATAAGTACCTTGCTGCCGACGGCATCGAAAACGTCATCCGCGTGCTCGAGGAGCTGGAGGACGACCATATCCGCGATGTGGAGTTCATCGAGCTCAACGCCTGCTCCGGCGGCTGCGTCGGCGGAGTGCTCACGGTGGAAAACCCCTACGTTGCACAGGCGCGTATACATAAGCTCAGGAAATACATGCCTGTATCCCTCAACCATCTTAAGGAGCACCAGCTCGACATGATGATGTGGGAAAACGAGCTTGAGTACGACGCTGATATTTTCCGTCTGGATGAGGACATCGTCAAGGCGATGAGCATGATGTCCGAGATGGAGGAGATTCTGGCAGGACTGCCCGGGCTTGACTGCGGTTCCTGCGGCGCGCCGACCTGCCGCGCTATGGCAGAGGATATGGTGCGCGGAAAGGCAAAGGAGAGCGACTGCATCCACCGCCTTAAAGCCAAGATCCAGAGCGTGTACGATCAGCTGAAAAATACGATTTAAATTATTAATTAATAATTAACAATTAACAATTAACAATTAAAAGTGAATGTCGTGAAGACAGCGCGGCTGATCAAAAACCGGCGGTGCCCGACCGTATTTGTAGTCATGCGGCCGGGGAGATCACCGATCTGCAAAACCGACCTTGAGATGTAATTTCGACCACAGCAGAGAAATCTCTGTGCATGTAGCTTTCTGCCTCAGGTCGTGGGATTTCTCAACTGAGCTCAAAATGACAGCAAAAAAGATTTCAGCAAAACTTTTCATAGGATGGCAGAGGATGCGTTTGAAATCTGCAAACCTTTCTCGCGAAACACTATAGGTAAAAAATAATCAAACCCAAAGAACGCGAAGTAAAAAAGGATGGCAGAGGATGCGTTTGAAATCTGCAAACCTTTCTCGCGAAACACTATAGGTAAGAATAATAATCAGACGTAAAGAACGCGGAGTAAAAAATATGACAGTTCAGGAATTTGCGGAACAGATGAATATGAAGGTGCTGACGGGCGACGAGCCCGAGCGCGAAATAACCGGCTGCTACATCGGCGACCTGCTGAGCTGGGTCATGGGCAGAGCGCCTGCGGACAGCGCGTGGCTTACAGTGATGGGCAACATCAACTCGATCGCCGTGGCTACGCTGGCGGACGTAAGCTGCATCGTGCTGGTAGAAAACGCCACGCTCGACGAAAACGCGCGTCAAAAGGCGGAGATCCACGGGGTAAATATCCTGTCTACGCCCGAGACAAGCTATCAGGTGGCTGTAAAGCTCAGCCAAATGCTGGCGTAAGCGCGATGAAGTATTATTACGATCTACACCTCCATTCCTGTTTGTCGCCCTGCGGCGATATGGATATGACGCCAAACAACATTACAGGCATGGCAAAGCTGCTTGGTCTGGACGTTATTGCGCTGACCGACCACAACACCTGCCTTAACTGTGAGGCTACCATCCGGGCAGGCAAGGAGAACGGCGTTTTGGTCATTCCGGGAATGGAGCTGACTACGAGCGAGGATATCCACGCGGTCTGTCTGTTCCCCGATTTGGAGCACGCGCTCGGATGGAACGATTACGTAGACAGCCACCGCATTAAGGTGAAGAATAAGCCCGATATCTACGGCAGACAGGTCATCATGAACGACCGCGACGAGGAGGTGGGGGAGATCGAGCACCTGCTGCTCCCCGCGACCTTTATCGGCATTTCCGACGCCTACCGCCTTGCAAAGCAGTTTGGCGGCATCTGCTATCCGGCGCATATCGACCGCGACAGCCTGTCCATCCTGTCTGTGCTCGGCGAGATAGACCCGTACTGCGGCTTCGTCACGGCGGAGCTTGCGGATTCTTCCAAGCTTGAGGAGCTGCGGCAGCGGCACCCTATCTTGAATTCCATGAACATCGTCACAAGCTCGGACGCGCATTATCTTGAAAACATGCGCGACGCGGCAAACACGCTGGAGCTTGAGCGCCTGGACGCCCAAAGCGTTATAGAAGCGCTTGATAAAATCCCGTAAAAGCAAATCGATTATTTTAGTCAAAGAGCGCTTCACAGCGCTTTTTTGGTATCAGGAAAAAATATGTCGGAATTTTATATAAAAAACAAAAAATTCTTGTAGACAATATTATAGTTCTGTGGTATAATACAAGGTGATAATTGTGCGGTTTAGTTATGACTTTTATGTACAATAGACAAAAGAAGCCATTTTTCTTTTTTCGTGCAGGTTTAGACAAAAAGCACAAAACTTATTCAGGGAGGAAAAACGATGCAAAAGAAAATCAGTAACATCCCGTTTGCGGGAACACCTGAGCAGGAAGCAAAGCTGAAAGAAGCCATTAAGCGTCACATGGACGATCCCGGCGCGGTTATGCCTGTTTTGCAGGATGCTCAGGAGATCTACGGTTATCTGCCTATCGAGGTGCAAAAAATGGTAGCGGAAGGCTTGAACGTACCCTTAGAGGAGGTTTACGGCGTTTCCACATTCTACTCTCAGTTTGCGCTCTCACCCAAGGGCAAGTATAACATCTCGGTATGCTTGGGTACTGCCTGCTACGTAAAGGGCTCCGGCGATATCCTCAACAAGATTTCCGAGGAACTGGGAATCGAAGCAGAGGAGTGCACCCCCGACGGACAGTTCTCGCTTACCGCCTGCCGTTGCATCGGCGCATGCGGACTTGCGCCCGTTATCACGGTAAACGACGACGTTTACGGCAGACTGACGGTAGACGATGTTCCGTACATCATAAATAAATATAAAAAAGCGTAATGCGTGAGCTGTCCTTGAACGTCATGGATGTGGCGCAAAACTCCGTGAGAGCCGACGCGCATCTTGTGACTGTTACGGTGACGGAAAGCGACAAAAACGATTCGCTTACCATATCCATTGCCGACGACGGCTGCGGCATGACCGAGGAGCAGGTAAATCAGGTTATAGACCCGTTTTTTACCACCCGCACTACCCGCAAGGTGGGGCTGGGCGTCCCGCTGTTCAAGCTGTCCGCGGAGCAAACCGGCGGCAGCTTCAGCATTGAATCTGAGGTGGGCAAGGGAACCTGCACAACGGCAAGCTATGTAAAAAGCCATGTTGACATGACCCCTTTGGGCGACATCAACTCTACAATCTCGATCTTGATACGTTGTAATCCCGACATCGACTTTGTGTTTACCCACCAAACCGACATCGGTTCGTTTACGCTTGATACCCGCGAGCTGCGCGAGGTGCTTGAAGGCGTGCCCTTGGACTCGCCGGACGTGCTTGAATGGATAGCGCAGTTTTTAGAAGAAAATACCCAAATCATATACGGAGGTGCAGAATCATGAAATCATTAGCCGAATTAAAGGCGATCAGAGATAAGGCGAGAGCCGAGATCGATCTCAGAAAGGAAAACCCCAACGCTGCCCGCGTGCTGGTAGGTATGGCTACCTGCGGTATCGCTGCAGGCGCAAGACCCGTGCTCAACGCTTTTGTTGAGGAAATCAACAAGCGCGGTCTGACCAACGATATCACCGTTACCCAGACAGGCTGCATCGGCATTTGCCAGTACGAGCCCGTAGTTGAGGTTGAGATCCCCGGCGAAGAAAAGGTAACTTATGTAAAGGTGGCTCCCGAAATGGTGCCCAAGATCGTTAACGACCACCTTGTAAATAAAAACGTGGTAACTGAGTATACCATCGGCGCCATGAAATCGAACTAAGGAGGAAAATAATGTATCGTTCTAATGTGCTCGTTTGCGGCGGTACCGGTTGTACCTCCTCAAACAGTTTGACAATCGTTAACAAGCTCAAGGAAGAGATCGAAAGACAGGGTCTTAAGGACGAGGTCAACGTTATTACCACAGGCTGCTTCGGTCTGTGCGCGTTGGGTCCCATCATGGTCGTATATCCCGAGGGCAGCTTCTATTCAATGGTCAAGGTGGAGGATATCCCCGAAATCGTCGAGGAGCATCTGCTCAAGGGCAGGATCGTTACCCGTCTGCTGTATCAGGAGACAGTAGAGGACGACACAATCAAGTCCCTTAACAAGACCGCTTTCTATGAAAAGCAAAAACGTGTTGCGCTGCGCAACTGCGGCGTTATCGACCCCGAAAAAATCGACGACTACATCGCTCAGGACGGTTATGCCGCTCTGGGTAAGGTGCTTACCGAAATGACTCCCGAGGAGGTTATCCAGACTATCCTCGATTCCGGTCTCCGCGGACGCGGCGGCGCAGGCTTCCCCACAGGCTTGAAGTGGCGTTTTGCCGCTGCCAACGACGCAGACCAAAAGTATGTATGCTGTAACGCCGACGAAGGCGACCCCGGCGCGTTTATGGACCGTTCCGTTCTGGAGGGCGACCCCCACGCGGTTTTGGAGGCAATGGCTATTGCGGGTTACGCTATCGGCGCTTCACAGGGTTACATCTACGTTCGTGCCGAGTACCCCATCGCCGTTAAGCGTTTGCAGATCGCTATCGATCAGGCTCACGAGTACGGACTGCTGGGCGACGATATCTTCGGCACCGGCTTTAACTTTGACATCAAGCTCCGTCAGATCGGAAGAGCACACGTCTGAACTCCAGTCACCCATCCTCATCTCGTA
>CAMHCD010000083.1 GCA_946183545.1 uncultured Clostridia bacterium | reverse complement strand
GACATTCTACTACAAACGTTAAATTTGTTTCAACTTGCTATTGCAATTTGCGAAATTTTTTTATTTTTTATAATGTTGACATTGCAGGGCAAAAAATAGTACAATAATAAATTAGGAAACGAATAATTACACGGAAAGGATAGTATATATGGGTTCATTTAAGAATGAAATTGAGAAGCGCAGAACCTTTGCCATAATCTCTCACCCTGACGCCGGTAAAACCACGTTGACCGAAAAACTCCTGCTTTACGGAGGCGCGATCAACCTGGCGGGTTCGGTAAAGGGCAAACGCACTGCAAAGCATGCTGTTTCCGACTGGATGGAAATTGAAAAGCAAAGAGGTATTTCGGTAACCTCATCCGTTTTGCAGTTTAAATACAATGGTTATTGCATCAATATTTTGGATACCCCCGGACATGAGGATTTTTCGGAGGATACCTATCGTACCCTGATGGCAGCGGATTCCGCGGTCATGGTTATAGACGGCTCCAAGGGTGTTGAAAAACAAACCATTAAACTATTTAAGGTTTGCGTTATGCGCAACATACCGATCATAACCTTTATAAATAAGATGGATAGAGACGCGCAAAGTCCGTTTGATTTGCTCGAGGATATCGAAAACGTGCTCGGAATCAATACCTATCCGATAAATTGGCCTATAGGATCAGGTAAAGAATTTAAGGGCGTATTTGACCGCAACACCCGTAACATATTGGCTTTTACCGCCAACAACGGTCAAAAGGAAGTTGAGAAGAAGGAACTGGCTCTTGATGATCCTGAAATCGATGAGGTTTTGGGAGAGTATATAAAGCAGGATCTATTTGATGAAATCGAGCTGCTTGACGGTGCCGGTGATGAATTCGATCTAAACGCAGTACGCGCCGGCAAGCTGACTCCCGTATTTTTCGGCTCGGCGTTGACAAACTTCGGTGTTGAACCGTTTTTGGAGCAGTTTTTACAGCTGACGACCTCACCGCTCGCAAGAGAAACCGTAAGTGAGGAAGTTGACCCGATGTCGGATGATTTCTCCGCTTTTGTATTTAAGATCCAGGCGAATATGAACAAGGCGCACCGCGACCGCATAGCCTTTATGCGTATTTGCAGCGGTAAGTTTGAAAAGAATATGGAGGTTTTCCATGTTCAGGGCAATAAGAAAATGCGCTTGTCTCAACCGCAGCAGATCATGGCTCAGGAACGCGAGATCGTAGAAGAAGCCTACGCCGGCGATATTATAGGCGTATTTGATCCCGGCATTTTTTCAATCGGTGACACTATCTGCTCTGCATCCCACAAGGTACAGTTCAAGGGAATACCCACCTTTGCGCCGGAGCACTTTGCTCGCGTCCGCCAAAAAGACACTATGAAGCGCAAACAGTTTATCAAGGGCACAAACCAAATAGCTCAGGAAGGCGCCATACAGATTTTTCAGGAGCTTGACGCCGGTATGGAAGAAGTAATTGTCGGTGTTGTAGGCGTACTTCAGTTCGATGTACTGAAATACCGTTTGGAAAATGAATATAACGTAGATATCATTATGGAGAATCTGCCTTATGAATACATTCGTTGGATAGTTAACGACGACATTGATCCCAAAGCACTGGATTTAGCCTCTGATACTAAACGTATCCAGGATCTAAATGGCAATTATTTGTTGCTGTTTACAAGCTATTGGAGCATCGACTGGGCTCTCGATCATAACAAGGGCTTAGAGCTGCGTGAATTCGGTACAAACTGATGCTGTACGATCAGCTTAAGCAATACTGTAAAAGCGACGTTTATCCTTTTCATATGCCGGGGCATAAGCGGTGTGATATCATCGGCGACGACTGCTTACCTTATACACTTGATTTAACGGAGATACCCGGGTTCGATAATCTTCATGCTCCAAGCGGCTGTATAAAAAGGGCAGAGGAGCTTGCAGCTGAGCTATATGGTGTAAAGCATGCGATCATTTCCGTTAACGGTGCTACCGGAGGTATACTATCCTCGGTCAAAGCCATGATAAAACGCGGTGACCGTATCCTAATGGCGCGCAACTGTCACCAATCGGTGTATCACGCGGTTCAGTTACTCGGGCTTGTCCCCGAATACATTTTTCCCGACTCTATAACAGACGGATATAAGCTGAGCATCTACGGCGGTGTCAATGTACAATCTATTGAAAAGCAGCTGATTATTAATCCGGATATTAAACTTGTTATAGTCACCTCGCCGACCTATGAAGGCGTTTGCTCCGATATCAAAGAAATAGCACAGACTTGCCACAAGTACGGCGTATTGCTATTTGTTGACGAAGCTCACGGCGCGCATTTTCCGTTTCATAGGTGTTTTCCGCCGTCAGCCATAAGCTGCGGTGCGGATGCTGCGGTAGTAAGCCTGCATAAAACCTTGCCGGCGTTGACGCAAACTGCATTGTTACTGACAAATAACCCTGTTCTTGCACAGAAGCTGCGTGGCAATATGTCTGTATTTGAATCCAGCAGCCCGTCATATATTTTGATTGCTTCCGTTGAACGCTGCCTGAATTACGTAAAGACAAATCCCGATGAATTTGATATATATATAAAACGATTAGAATTATTCTATAAAAGAACTAAGAGTCTTAAACACTTGTTTGTTTTTGATCCGGACAGTAGTATTGTAGCTGTTCGTGACATTGGCAAGATAATCATCTTTACTACGCATACGGATTTAACCGGGCATGAACTGGCTGAAAAACTGCGCAGTTCACATCACTTAGAAACCGAGATGGCGTCTGTTGATTACGTTATAGCTGTCACCTCGGTGTGTGATACAGACGATGGCTTTGACCGTTTGTTCCACGCGTTATCGGAAATTGATAAAGCCTGCAAAACAAAAATCGCTCCCACATTTTCCATACCGTATCAAGCGCCTCAAAAAGCACTGCTTCCGTTTGAAGCGGATGACCGCAAGTGTTGCCTTTGCAGTTTTTTGAAAGCATCGGACAAAGTCAGCTTAGAATTTATTACGGCTTATCCTCCCGGGATCCCCTTGATAGTTCCCGGGGAGATCATCAGTGACGAGATGATAGAATACATCGCGCATTTACAGAGAAACGGAGTAGAGATTATTTCATCAGCAAAAAACATGCCCGATTCGGTGTTGGTTGCAGAAATGTAATTGACAAATCTGCGGCATTATGGTACACTATTTTTATCAAGATATATCATATCAAAGGAGTGCGATTATCATGAAAAGAATCAAAACAGTTGAAACACGCGATTTAAAAAAGAGCGTTAAAAACGGCGGTTGCGGCGAATGCCAGACTTCTTGCCAGTCCGCTTGCAAGACATCCTGCGGCGTTGCAAATCAGCAGTGCGAGAAATGTCTTGAAAAATAAGATTAATGTTTAAAGGATCTTGCCGTTAGCCCTATGGCTTAACGGCTTTCCTTTTGTCGAGGTTTTTTATGATACATCAATATAAATTAAACGGGTACAACATCGTGCTTGACGTGTACAGCGGCAGCGTTCATGTGGTGGATGATTTGGCTTACGACGTTATTGCGCTGTATGAATCCTCAAATCGTGCGGAGATCGTACACCAAATGCTTGAAAAATATGCTGATGATCCCGAAATCACAGCACAGGAGATTGAGGATTGCATCGATGATGTTGAGGAGTTAAAGGAAAACGGTAAGCTTTTTTCAGAGGATCAGTACGAAAACCTTGCCTTTGACTTTAAAAAACGCAATACTGTTATAAAGGCGCTGTGTCTTCATATTGCTCATACGTGCAACCTAAACTGCGAATACTGCTTTGCAAGTCAAGGCAAATACCACGGTGAACGCGCGTTGATGAGCTTAGAGGTAGGCAAAAGAGCGATTGACTTTTTGATTGAAAACTCGGGAAACCGGGTAAACCTTGAGGTTGACTTCTTCGGCGGTGAGCCGCTGATGAATTTTGACGTTGTAAAGGGGATCGTTGCTTACGCCAGAAGTATTGAGAAGCAGCACAACAAAAACTTCCGCTTTACTTTGACTACAAACGGAATGCTTGTCGATGATGATGTGATCGACTTTGCAAATAAGGAATGTCACAACGTCGTTCTCAGTCTTGACGGAAGAAAGGAAGTTCATGATCATTTACGCAAAACCGTCAACGGAAAAGGAAGCTACGATATCATCGTACCCAAGTTCCAAGAATTCGTCAAAAAACGCGGTAACCGCGGATATTACGTGCGTGGAACATATACTCATAATAACACAGATTTCACCAATGATATCTTTCATATGGCTGAGCTGGGATTTACCGAGCTTTCCATGGAGCCGGTGGTTTGCGCGCCCGACGATCCGTATGCACTGACTTATGATGATCTTCCGGTTCTGTTTGAACAGTACGAGATTTTGGCAAAGGATATGCTGCGTCGCGAAAAAGAGGGCAAACCGCTTACATTTTATCACTATATGATAGATTTAACAGGCGGACCCTGCATATATAAGCGTATTTCGGGCTGTGGATCCGGCACCGAATATATGGCAGTTACACCATGGGGAGATTTGTATCCCTGCCATCAGTTTGTCGGTGATGAAAAATATAAGTTAGGTTCTATATTCAGCGGTGTAACAAATACCGAGATACAGGATGAATTTAAGCTGTGCAACGTTTACGCGCGTCCGGACTGCAAAGACTGTTGGGCAAGACTGTATTGCAGCGGAGGTTGTGCCGCAAACGCTTATCATGCAACCGGTTCGGTGAACGGGATCTACGAATACGGCTGTCAACTGTTCCGCAAACGCATGGAGTGCGCTATTATGATGAAGGTAGCGCAGGCGGATATATAGTTAGATCAATACTCCTGAGATAAGCGTTATTATCGCACACAGCGATATTCCTATCACAGCGGGCAAAAGCATTGCCAAAAGTGTTGTTTTGATACTTCCCGTTTCCTTTTTAATTGTCAATACGGTGGTGGAGCAGGGAAAATGAAAAAGTGTTATTACCATCATACATACCGCCGTTAGAGTGTTCCATCCGTTGGCGCATAGGATCTGTTGAAGCTGTTCATATCCCGCTGTTTCCTGTAAGGTAGTGCATGAAGTGTATGCCATTACCATAACGGGTATAACGATTTCATTAGCAGGGAATCCCAACAGCAGAGCCATTATAACGACCCCGTCTAATCCGAGCATAACGCCAAACGGATCAAAAAAATCCGTACAGATTTGCAACAGTGATATATTATTTATACGTGCGTTTGCAAATATCCAGATTATCGCTCCTGCCGGCGCAGCAACTATAGCTGCCCTGCCCAAAACTTTTAAAGTACGGTCAAACAGTGAGCGTACAAGTGTTTTTATGATCTGCGGTTTACGGTAGGGCGGAAGCTCTAAAACAAACCCCGACGTTTTGCTTTTATAAACTGTTTTAGTCAGGATCTTTGACGCTGTCAGCGTAACTGCAACGCCGAAAAAGATAACTATCAGCAGAATAAGAGTCATCTCTGCATATGACAAAAAGCTATTTGTTCCGGTTGTAAAAAATGTCATGCATACGGCTATAAGAATCGGAAATCTTCCGTTACACGGCATAAAGCTGTTAGTAACTATCGCTGTAAGACGCGACTGACGTTGTTCAAAAATACGACATCCTGTTACTCCGCATGCATTACAGCCGATGCCCATTGCCATCGTTAGGCTTTGCTTGCCGTTTGTTCCGCATGCTTCAAATTGTTTATCAAGATTAAAAGCGATTCGAGGCAATAAGCCGGAGTCCTCTATCAAGGAAAACAGAGGGAAGAAAATAGCCATGGGAGGGAGCATGACTGAAATTACCCAGCTCAGCGTTGCGTATACACCGTCTATCAGTATTCCTTTCATCCACAACGGCACACCGGTGCTGTTTGCTATTTGATACAAGCCGTTTTTTATAAAATCAAACAAATCGCTCAGCCATTGACTCGGATAATTTGCTCCTACTGCGGTAAGCCAGAACAGCAGAGCAAATATCATTATCATTATCGGTATTCCCGTTATTTTGGATGTCAACAACCGGTCAAGCTTTTCGGTTCTTTTGTTGACGTGGTTGACGTTGGATTTTTTGACGCAGTCTTTACATATAACGGTCGCAAGCGTTGAGAGTGCTTTTAGCTTCTCCGTGTAATTCTCTGTCTTGCATAAGTTAAACTCCGTATGTCTGCATATCATTTCACCCTTACATACCGATGCTATAGTTTGTTTTAACTGCTCGGTTCCCTGATTTTTTACAGCGCAGCATTTTACGACCGGGATCCCCAGTGATTTTGAAAGCATTTTGTCGTTTATAAGTATTCCGTTCTTTTCTGCTTCGTCACATAGATTCAAGCATAATACTGCATTAGCAGACAGTTCCAGAACCTGCAATACAAATACAAGATTGCGTTCCAAAGCATTTGCGTCTGCAACTATTACCACGCAGTTTGAATCGTTATGAAGCAAATAATCCTTGGTTACGGTTTCTTCGTATGAATAGGATAGCATAGAATACGTTCCGGGCAGATCGGTTATTTCGTATATATCTGCTTTGTACTGATACCGTCCCTGTGCCGATGAAACGGTTTTTCCTGTCCAGTTACCCGTATGTTGGTTGAGTCCGGTCAACGCGTTAAACACAGTGCTTTTCCCGACGTTAGGGTTTCCCGCAAGCGCTATCCTATATGGTTCCTTACGCATATGCCGCCTCGTTTTGGGGAGTGATCAGGATTTTCTTGCAATCGGATGCGCGCAAGGCGATCAATGTATTATTTATACGAAAGGCTATCGGTGTTTTGGAGATGCTCCTGAACGCCGCCGTAAGCTTTGTCCCTTCCATTATTCCCATGTCCATAAGTCTGCGTGATCGGCTTTGAGGCAGGTCTATTGTTATTATAACGCCGCTTTTGTTCAGCGGCAGATCACATAAGCGTATTTTTTGATTCATAGCATCACCCACAGTTTTTGTAATAGCTTATTCCCGCAACGACAGGGTGTGAATCACAATACACATGAATCAAACCGGGAGATGTATTATGAATCGTTCCAATAACCTTAGAAGTTCGGTTTTATTATCGTTAACGGCTCTCATTTGGGGTGTTGCCTTTGTTTTTCAGTCAATGGGCAACAACTATATGCAGCCGTTTTTCTTTAACGCTTCACGAAACACTTTGGGCTGTTTGATATTGATACCGCTGATTATTCTAAAGTGGTTCCGTCCCGATGCCTTGGGAGGGCAGGGGATACCGCTTAAGAAACTCCCTAAAAAGCTGACTGTAGTGGGCGGGATCTTATGCGGCATTGCGCTGACAACAGCTACTATGTTCCAGCAAATCAGCCTAAAGTATACAACGGTCGGCAAGGTAGGCTTCATTACAACGCTTTATATTATTCTAACTCCGATATTCGGCTTGTTTATAAGGAAAAAGTGTCCTTTTACTGTGTGGATAGGCGCTGCCGCTGCGGTTGTCGGCATGTATATGCTGTGCATAACCGAAAGCTTTTCATTATCTTTAGGTGATTTACTGGCGTTGCTCGGAGCTGTATTCTTCTCTGTGCACATACTGTTCATAGATCACTTTTCGCCAAAGACAGACGGTGTAGTGCTTTCGTGCATTCAGTTTTTTGTTTCTGCATTAATCTGCTGGTTTATTGCGTTTATCGTCGAGCAGCCCTCGCTTGATCAGCTTGCGCAGGGGATCATACCTGTTTTGTACACCGGTATTATGTCGAGCGGCGTTGCGTATACGCTGCAAATAATAGGTCAGCGCAACTTTAATCCGACAATTGCGGCGCTTATAATGAGCATGGAATCTGTTATTTCAGCGATTGCAAGCTATTTTGCGTATCAAATGGGATTCTTAACACAGGATCAAAGCTTGACAGCGCTTCAAATAACGGGCTGCGTTATAATGTTCTGCGCCGTGATTTTTGTTCAATTGCCCTTTGATAAATTAAAGCCTCATAATGATTGACGTTTACCGACAATCGTGCTATACTGATTATAATTGAATAATAGGCTTTGCGTTTTATCCTTTGGATATGTAATAGAGAATACGGTGAGAATCCGTAGCAACTGTCATTACTGTATTTGGATGTTTTACTTACATTCATAAGTCAGATCGCTGCCGCATTGCCTTGGATTTGCATTCTTGGACAAGAAGAAGCGCAGCCGATTTCCCGCACCAGATGCGGTCTATTTGTTGTGCTTTTCTTAAATATTTTTTAAGAAGGGCATTTTCTTTGCCTTGAAGGAGGAACCATGAAACACTCAGCAATCAAATTACTCTCACTCGTTATCGCCTTGATGATGGCATTCTCGCTATTGTCCGTCAGCGCAGGCGCTGCTACGACAGAAAGCTTAGGCAAGGTACGTGTTATCGTAAAGAACGAAACTTTTGCTACAGCTGACAGCGCAGCGTGGGCAGGTGTTCTGCTTGAGGATGAGTACACACTGCAAAGCGACGACACAATGATGTCTGTTGTGGAGCATACGCTCGACAACAACAATATTACATACGCTTTTAACAACTATAATTATTTGGCTACCGTCAACGGCTTGTCCGAATATGCATGCAACAGCATGGGCGGCTGGATGATGACGCTCAACGACTGGTTTACCAGCGAGGGCAGCGATGCCTATACCGTTGCAAACGGCAGACTTTCCGACGGCGACGTCATCACGGTGCTGTACTCCTGCTCCTGGGGCGCGGATGTAGGCAGCCTTTGGGGAGACTCTACGACGACATTATCAAAGCTTACCGTAGAGGGCGCTTCTTTTGCATGGGCAGAAGACTTTAGTCCGTCAAAAACAGAATGGAATATCATTGTCAGTCCTGAAAACGACAACAATATGATCGGTCTTATTCCGGAAGCGTTCAATAAAAACTATCAGGTCAAGACTTATCTGAATCAATATACTCCGGATCAGCCCGGAACCGAAATCAAAACACTGAGCCAAAAGCTGCAAGTAAAAGAGGGCGACGTTATCTATATCGGTGTCGGCAACAGCAATTGGGAAACCATGAACCAGCAAGCGGAAGAAACCGTGTACAAGCTGACTGTAAGTCTCACCACAAACTATGGCGACGTCGATTTAAATGGTAAAATCAATATCAACGACGTTACGCTGCTGCAAAAATATCTT
>CAMHCD010000082.1 GCA_946183545.1 uncultured Clostridia bacterium | reverse complement strand
GTCGTTGTTGTATTTGCCGCCGGCGTACATTTCACAGAACACAAGTTCCCAGTTGAAGCGCTCTTCTTTTTCGTTGTAATCAACGGGAATACCTCGTCCGTGGTCTTCAATTTCGATTGAGCCGTCAGCAAAACGGGTTACGGAAATCTTCTTTCCGTAGCCCTCTCTTGCCTCGTCGATGGAGTTGGATAATATTTCAAATACCGAATGCTGACAGCCATCTATACCGTCGGAGCCGAAGATGACCGCCGGGCGTTTACGTACTCTGTCCGCGCCTTTTAGCGTGGTTATACTGTCGTTACCGTATTCGATTTGCTTTTTCTTTGCCATATACTTCTTCCCTATTCCTTGCTTCTATGATTCTCCGCGCAGCTTTTTGATTTTATCTCTTAAATACGCCGCATGCTCAAATTCAAGCAGCCTTGCGGCGGCGCGCATCTCCTTGGTAAGGCTTTCAATAAGCTGCTGCCGCTGCGCCTTGGAAAGCTTCTTGGTGTGCTTGAACTCGCTTTCGTCGTGCTTGGAGATTTCCAAAATCTTGCTGACCTTTTTGACGATGGTTTTCGGTACGATGCCATGCTCCTCGTTATACGCCTGCTGTATCTCGCGGCGGCGGTTGGTCTCTTCAATACATACGCGCATGGATTCCGTCACGCTGTCGGCATACATTATTACCATGCCCTCGCTGTTGCGCGCGGCTCGTCCCGTTATCTGTATCAGTGAGCGCGTGCTGCGCAGGAAGCCTTCCTTGTCAGCGTCCAAAACAGCTACAAGCGACACCTCGGGGATATCCAAGCCCTCACGCAGCAGGTTGATACCGACAAGCACGTCAAATTCGCCTAATCGCAAGTCACGCACGATCTCCATACGCTCAACTGTGTCGATATCGTGATGCATGTACCGCACGCGGATACCCATGGTTTGCAGGTAATCTGTCAAATCCTCAGCCATTTTCTTTGTAAGCGTCGTAACAAGCGTGCGCTGCTTTTTGGCGGTGCGAAGGTTGATTTCGGACACAAGATCGTCGAGCTGACCGTCTGTGGGACGTACTGAGATCTCGGGGTCAAGGAGTCCCGTAGGACGGATGATCTGCTCCGCCACGACTGCGCTCTTTTCCAGTTCAAAATCACCCGGAGTCGCGCTGACAAAAACCGCCTGATTGATATGATCGTAGAACTCGTCAAAATTCAGCGGTCGGTTATCGTAAGCCGAGGGCAGGCGGAAGCCGTAGTCGATCAGGCTCTTTTTACGGGCACGGTCACAAACAGCAGGAAATCGTCGGGGAAATAATCGAGCAGAGTATACGGCGACGAGCCGGGCGCTCTGCCGGACAAAATACGGGAGTAGTTTTCAATTCCCGTACAGAAGCCTATCTCCTGAAGCATCTCCATGTCGTAGCGAGTGCGCTGTTCGATTCGCTGAGCTTCAAGCAGCTTTCCGTTTTCACGGAAGTAGCTGAGCCGTTCCTCCAACTCGCGCTCGATCTCTGCAAGCGCTACTTTCATCTTGTCGTTGGAAACGATATAGTGAGAGGCGGGATAGATCGCCGCGTGCCTAAGCAGCGCCTTTAACTCGCCCGTAAGCGGGTTGATCTCGGAGATGCGGTCTATTTCATCTCCGAAAAACTCCACACGAATGATAGAGTCATTGGAAGCAGCCGGAAAGATCTCCACCACGTCTCCTCTGACCCTGAATTTATTTCTGATAAAATTAATGTCGTTGCGCTCATATTGAAGCTCAACCAGCTTTTTTAGCAGATCGTCGCGCGACTTTTGCATACCGGGGCGAAGCGAGATCACCATATTCCGGTAGTCGATCGGGTCGCCCAAGCTGTAGATGCATGACACCGACGCTACGATTATAACATCGCGGCGTTCGGATAAAGCGAGCGTAGCGCTGTGACGCAGCTTATCGATCTCGTCGTTTATGGAGCTGTCCTTTTCGATATAGGTATCCGTTTGGGCAACATATGCCTCCGGCTGATAGTAATCGTAATAGCTTACAAAATACTCTACCGCGTTATCGGGAAAGAACTCCTTGAACTCACTGCACAGCTGCGCGGCAAGCGTTTTGTTGTGCGCCAGCACAAGCGTAGGACGCTGTAAGCGCTCAATAACGTTTGCCATGGTAAAGGTTTTGCCCGAGCCCGTAACGCCGAGCATAGTCTGCTCTCTGTTGCCGCTCTCTATGCTTTGAACCAGCTTATCGATGGTTTGAGGCTGGTCGCCTGTGGGTTTATAATTTGAATGAATCTTGAATTCCATAAGTACTCAATGTGTAAATATATGATCCGCCAAGCCTTTTTGACGGATGGACAAATAACCGTTATCGGTTATGATGTAATGATCTACAAGCCTGACGCCTATGCTGAACAGCGTATCATACACTGTCATGGTGGTATCCAGATCACGACCGGACGGCACCAGCATACCGCTTGGATGGTTGTGCGCGATGTAAGCGGTTTTTGCGTTATGACGAATAGCAAGATCGACCATCTTGCGCAGAGGCATTTCGGTTGCGTTGAGCGAGCCCTGAGCGATGATATCCGAAAAAATGATCCTGCCCTTAGCGTCTCCCAGTATCATTGCTACCGCCTCGTTGTCTCTGCCGATAAACTTACTGAGGAACATATCTCCTATAGTGTCTTCATCAATATAGAAGCTGTTGTTCTGTTTGGAATCGATGTATACGCGGGCAAGCTGCGGCTGCATTTTCAGCAGTACAACCGCGTTCTTTGACAAGCCGAAGTCGTTCTCCAGTTCGTCGCACGGAGCGTCGCATACACCTCCGAACGTTTTATAACGGTTAAGCAGACGGTGAGCCAGCGGATTGGTGTCACGGCGCGGAATTGCATAGTACAGCAGCATTTCAAGGATCTCGTGCTGCTCAAAAACATCAAAGCCGTTTCTTAAAAACTTTTCCTTTTGTCTTTGCCTGCGGCCGCTGTGCTCGTTTGGGTCTGATGATGCCATAGTAATACTCCTATTTTACGCCATATTGCTCATAGTATGCGTCGATTGCAGCTTTAAGAGTATCGTCAATAATGACCTTTCCCTTGTATTCTCTGTTATACAGATGTTCAACAACCTCCGCCATGGTAACGATAGCGGTGGTTTTGAGTCCGTATTTTTCCTCAATCTCGGCAAGCGCGCTTTTTTCGCCCTTACCGCGCTCCATACGGTCTACCGAAACCACCAAGCCGACGGGGTCAACGTCGCCCTGTGCCTTGATGATAGGCAGGGTCTCCTCGATAGAAGTACCTGCGGTGGTAACGTCCTCGATAATAACGACCTTGTCTCCGTCGTTGATTGGGCTGCCGAGCAAAATACCCTTGTCGCCGTGATCCTTTACCTCCTTGCGGTTGGAGCAGTAACGGATATCCTTGTCATATTTTTCGCTGATGGCGATAGTAGCCGCTACCGAAAGCGGGATGCCCTTGTACGCGGGACCGAACAGCACGTCAAAATCGAGCCCGAACGCTCCTTTGATCGCCTCGGCATAATACGCGCCGAGTCTGCGCAGCTGCGCGCCTGTTCTGTAAAATCCCGTGTTTACGAAAAACGGAGTTTTTCTGCCGCTCTTGGTAACAAAGTCACCGAATTTGAGCACCTGACAGTCTACCATAAATTCAATAAATTCTTGTTTATAAGCTTCCATCGTTTACCTCCATCAAATATATGTTTGCATATTTGTACATTCTAATAATAACACAATATATAGTGTTTGTAAATGATAATTACACAACTGTAATTTCCGCAAAAAGCGCCGATGGTATCCTGCGATTTCCTATACAAAAAGTGTACAGCCATACAGACTGTACACTTATAATTCTATATTGGAATTATAATAGACTTTCTCCCTCGCCCATTACGGGGATATCGACTGCTGTTGCATCCTCCAGACGGAAAGTCATCAGCTTATAGCCTGTCTGCTCGTTGTAGACCGACTCAAGGTGACTCTCTGCTATCATCTGCTTTGCGTATTTGTCGTCGGTTTCAAAAACCGCCCTGCCCGTATAACGCAGCCAGTGTCCGTCAGGCTTACACGCTACGATCTCTACGTTCGGATTGGCGAGCATCTGACGGTAGACGTTCTTAAAATCGCCTACGCCGAAAAACAGCTTGTCGCCATCCTCGATAAACGCTCCCAGCGGACGGAGCCTCGGCTTATCGCCGTCAACCGTCGCCATAAAGAACACACCCGTTGCGGTTAAAAATTCTTTGATCTTATTCAATCTAAGTCCTCCTTTATTGTAAAAATCTTTTGATTTGACTGATTGATGCGTCCGGCAGCAGCCTGCAAAAATGAGCAAGCAAACGCTCATAGGATTCCTCGGGAGAGCGGCTGTAGACCTTGTCGGTAAAGCTGTTTCCCATGAACACCTCTGGAGTAGAATACTCCGCAACACCCCAACCGTACGGCTCGCCGTTTTTGTTCTTCATATATACAAAGTCGCTGATGACAACGTAGCACTGTGCCTGTAACCGGTTTATCATGGTATCAAAACCCTTGTTGCCGCCCTTTTTATAGTTGCCGAGCTGCTTAAGCGTTTTTGACAGAACAGGAGCGTTGCCGCTGACGAGCTCATACAACTGCTTGTCCTTATAAGGAGCAAGGCCGTCGTCGTAGCGTGCGTCAAAGTCGTAGCCGTCGCGGCGGTAGTTGGCAAAATCCGCAAACCACTCTCGGCTGATGTAGCACGCCTTTTTCTCAAAAAACTTACCGTAAGCGCAGCCTGTCTCGCGAATAACCGGACCCTTCCACTCCCACGCGCTCCAAGCGCCGGTGTCGCTGTGCCACCAACAGGAAGGATCTATATGCTCCTCAATTGAAAAGCCCTCGATCGAGTTTTCAAAGAACGGAACAAAACCGAACTCATTTACAGCATTTATCAAATCCGATTTGCTTTTGATGATAAGCTTATCAAACATATCGCTCACCTGAGACTTTTATTTTGCGGAAGTCTGTTTTGGCTTTCCTATGGCAAGCAGCTGCTTGGACGGGAAGGAGAAGATCGGAACGGAACAGAGGAACGCCACGCCGACCGCAAGCAAAATATAAATTATCGTCGCAACGGTACCGCCGGTAACCGATTGGATCTTATCATATAACTTAAATTGCTCCATCACGATCAGGATCATTCTGTGCCAGAAGTAGATTTGCAGCGTCTTCCCACCCATGGTTGTAATATAGCCCAGTCTTCTGTTTGGCATAAGGCAGATGACGGACAGTCCCATCAGCGCGGATATAGCGTATGCCGCCATGCGGTAAAATGCGCCGAAGGGATACGCGTTCTTTAATACGGTGAATCTGTTTCTGCCCGTGAACAAAGGACGTAACGTCGATACGATATCCTTGTTGAGCAGGCACAGCACCGCAAAGCCGACAATGATGACCACCGCCACTATTTTGAGCCATTTGACGGAAGCGAGCTTTACAATCCGGTCGGGAGTTAAGTAGTATCCTATCAGGAACACAGGGAAGAATACTACTATACGCATCAGCGCGAACTTATCGCCGAGGAACTCATCGTAGCCTGCCATACAGCCGACCAGCAATACAACGGAAAAAACGACCGTCTGATTGAAGCTGCGCAGCAGCCAGGTAAGCAGAATAAACGCCGCCATAGCGCCCATAAACCAAGTGTAACCATCGTACATATCAAGCACGGAGAACAGATCGCTTTTGCCGAGTATCAGTCTTAGTATGGAAGTGAACGCCCTTAACACGATACCGATAGCCAAGAATGCTCCGATTTTGTTCTTTGGGCATTTGGTGTCCTGATCCATTGGTTTTAAAAACAGACCGCTGATAAAGATAAACAACGGCATGTGGAAGGAATAGATAATAACAAACAGGCTTTTTTCAAGATGATTGCCGCTTCCTTCTGTCAATATACCGATGGCATGTCCTATGACCATCAGCACGATCGCGAACCATTTGACATTGTCAAACAGATATATGCGGTTTTGGGGCTGATCAGGTAATTTTTTTGCTTTAGTCATTGTTAGCCGCCTTTTCCCTTTCAAAAGTCACTTTGTAATCATAGTAATCCACTATGATGTCCTTTATCATCCTGCCGCTGCGCTCGATCTTATATGTCTTTTCGGTCTCGTCGTCAAACTTGACCTTTATTTCGTCGTCCTCGGTGGTATAGGTTCCGGTGTGGGTACCGTCCGAGGGATCGCCCGTTGACAGCCAGAGCTCGAGCTTGTTGTCATCCTTGAATTCAAGGTGACCCTGAAAATTGGAGTAGTAGACGTTGTAGACCTCGCTCAGCTCTACAGGTTCATCTGTGCTGGCATTTTTTGCCGAGACAGATACCCAGCTTGTGTTGTCCACCGATTCGGGCATATTATTATGGATTATCACAGCCGCAGTCACTCCGCCGATAACAAGCACCGCAAATACTATTCCTATAACAAGCGCTTTAGGCGAAAAAGTATTTTTTTCGGGCTTTGTGTTTTTTCCTTTTTTTCCTTTGTTATTTTTCTTGCTCATAACTCACCCGAAATAAACTATGCAGCCGCCGTAGTTTACACTGAACTGCTCAGGAGCGCCGTTGCTCCATGAGGTAACAGTGATCTCCATGTTTCTGTCGTCAGCGTATGTGGCGGTAATGGAATCGCCCTGAACAACATATCTGCCGCTTGATTCGACACCGGTCATAACGGTGTCCGTAAAGGTACCGTCGTCGTTAAAGGTAAGCGCACCCTCGGCATAGCCTGTTCCGAGAGCGTCGCGCAGGGATACGCTCTCCCCTGTTGTCACGTCCTTTGCCTCGCCGTTAGGGATATATGAGGCGTTAAAATAGGTCACTTCTACGCCCTCATGGGTAGGTACAACGATGTCGGGCACACTCTCTTGACTTTTGCTTGTCTGAGAGGAGCTTTGAGCTTCGCCTTGTGATTTGGATTCGGCTCCGCTGCTTTGAGCGGCAGAGGTGCCGGTTTGGGCATTGCCGGTCGCCGCGGCGGTCGTCTGCTGCGTTGACGCAACGGTCGTTGCCGTTGTAGGAGCATCGGGCTTTTTTTGATTATTTATAAAAAAGATAATGCCGCCCGTTATCAGTCCCGCTACTACCAACGCTATGATCACAATAATGATTATCTTTTTTCTGTTGTCGAAAGAGCTGTTGCTCGCTGCGTGTTTTCCTGCCATATCATTCCATCTCGCTTTCAAGTACTTCTTGCTTCATCCTGAGCAGGACGCTTCGCTTTATCATGCGTCCTTCAAAGAATATATATTCGTCGCCGTCGGCGTTCTCGTCAATTTCAAAGCTTTTAAGTTTTTCGTTAAACTCGCGTTTTATACCGTCGGAGTCAAACTTTTTAGGCGCGTTTTTTTGCTGAGCGTCCTGAATTTTTTGCTCTACCTGTCTTACGGCGGCGGTGTTGTCCACCACCATAGCGTACATACGTTCATAGACTGCCGAATCGATTAGATATGTAGCTACCGCCGGTACAATAGCGATAGCCATTATTGCGGATACGATTATGATAGCAACCGCGTTTCCCATGCAGGCGAACAAAAATGTGCTTACGATAATAAACAGCAAAAACAGACCGAGCACGGCAAGGAGATTCTTTTTTAGTTCGCCGAAGCTCATAAGAAAACTGTTCTTATATATGCTCTTCATGGGGATATCAAAGGTAACGGTCATTGAGGGCAAATAAAAAAACATAAACAAAAACGCCAGCGCTACCAAGATACTGATTATCATAGGCGCGAACATAGCCGGATTGTCGCCGATTTGAGAGGCGTAAAATCGAATGGACAAAAAGCTGAAAACTATTACCAAAAAGAGCACTATTCCGTGAACAAGGAAGCGCGCATAGTTTTCTTTGACTGCTGTTACAAAGTGAGAAAACACTTTAACATCCTTATCTCCTCGCACCAGATGAGCGCACACCTGCACAACGCCCGCGTAAAACGGAAACACGGGAATAACGGCGAGCAATCGAATGAGCTCCACCGCGGCAGGCGGCAAGCCGCCGATCGACGACAGCGCCCAGAACAACGCGCAAAAAGCCGCAAGCGGAACGCCGAATAACAGGTTGGTCAGTACAAGCTTTGGAAAGCTGTAGAACAAACCGCCGAACACCCGTGAAATCGGCAGTATCGGTTTTTCATTTGCCATGATGTCCTCCGTAACACCTCAGAGGTAATACCGATCCCCGGCGAAAACCGAACGCAAAAATATTATACGTTTAATCGGTATCGGTACATATCCTCAAAATTTAAATGCTCCGGCAAAAAGCGTCCACAACACCGTGTCGAGCAGCGACGCGGTAAAGGTCGCTATCAGCGCCGTTAAAAAGCGCGAGCTTAAAAGCATAGTCTGCTCACGCTGCGACACTAAAGGCGCGTCCTTTTTCAGCGCTGAGATAAAAAACCGCTTTGAACAAACAAACGCCGAAGCGGAAAATTTTGCCAGAACAGAATAAAAATGTACCCGGCAGCAGCACCAACAGATAGAACCCCACACCCGAAAGCGCGTAGGTCATACTCAGATATCCTGCGGTCAGTCCGGTGCCGAAGCCCTTGAGCATCACCGTGAGGACTACAAACGGTATCCCCCACAGCGTCATGCCGAACAGGTACACAAGCAGTAAAAATATAAAATCCGAGGCAAAGCAGGCGCAAAAGGTACCGAGCGCACCCTGCGCGAGCCTTGCTTCCAAATTGGTCATGAATAAAAAGTCAAGCGACTGCAGCAAAGAGCTGTTTGCCGAGTGAGCATACACAGCTCCGCAAACCAAGCCTGCCAAAAGTACGCCGGCAAAGCCGAACATATGGCGATAGCTCTTTACAACACTGCCGATTTGCGGCAGCCGTCTGACCCTTGCCGCCCTGCGGCGGTTAAACGAAAACACAATGCCTTTCACAATAACATCCTTTCTTTGCCGGCACATAACTGCCGCCTTTATCAAAGGATATGCAAAAAGCCTTGATGTTATGATGGTTATTTACCGAGCTCCTCGGCGCGTTTGGTACAAGCGTCCATAGCGTCAAGGATCGCTTCATAAAACCCGTGCTCACGGAGCTTTTCAAGTGCGGCAATGAACTGGTCGGGAGTATTCTCCTTGAATGTCTGCATCATATCCATGAATGTATCCCAGTCCTTTACGTACTCCTGTACATCAGCGGGATCA
>CAMHCD010000081.1 GCA_946183545.1 uncultured Clostridia bacterium | reverse complement strand
CGCTGTAAACAGTCTCGGGAGCGGGCTCTGTGGGAGGCTCAACAGTGGTGGGCTCAACAGTGGTGGGCTCAACAGTGGTGGGCTCTACAGTGGTAGGCTCAACTGTGGTGGGCTCAACTGTGGTGGGCTCTACAGTGGTGGGTTCTACGGTAGTGGGCTCGGGCTCGGTAGTGGGATCAACTACGGGATACTCGAGGTTAAGAACAGCAGCAACAGCAGAGGGAGCTGCCATCTTCAATGTGGTCAGATTACCTGCATCGTTGTAGCCTTGATACTCGATGTAGTCTACGGGAGAGGTATCGTCCGCGGGATGAACTTCGCCGGTAGCGATAGCTTCCGCGTTGTCAGCCAGATACTGGTCGTATACCTCACGTCCGGTTACGCCGAGGATAGCACAGGTATCCTTGTTGCAGCCTGCGCCCTTGGTGATTGCAAGCGGGGTCTTTTCCCACTGATAGAAGGGATTGTTGGTTGAGTTGGTGAGATACTTCTTGAGCTGATCGGAGAGGGGCTTAGCCTTGGGCATGCTTGCAGGGAAGGTACCTTCAAGAACATTGTTCAGGGAGGTGATGCTTGCTCTCATGCCGCAGGAAGGAGTGTTCTCCCATGCTGCGCAGAAGTCCTTCTTTGAGGAGTCAGAAGAGTTCTCTCTGGTAGGAGTCATCTCGGTAACAACGATGCTGTCGCCGATGCAGTCCTTGTTCAGCATGATGTCAGTGGTCTGATAAATGCTGCTGCCGCTCTTGGCAGAAACGATGATGCCGTAATCAGCATTATCCTCGATCGCAGCAACGCCGGGAGTAGCGCTGTACTTAGCAAGGTCGAAGGAATAAACGTTGTTGCCTTCGGACTTACAAGCAGTAGCGTTAGCCATAAAAGCGTAAACGTTGAGATCGTTCTCGTTGCCGTAAATAGCATATACATGGCAATATACGGAAGCGCTCTTGTTTCTGGAATTGACCCTAACTCCTGCGGGATCGCCCCAAGCACCATTTGTGGGATACTTGAAGTAAATCTTTTGTTCGGGTGTTTCGTCAGCTGCGCCTGCAGTCATAACGGTCAGACCTGCAAAGCAGGAGCAAACCATCAGTACCGCAAGCAGTAAACTGATAAACTTGGTTGTTTTCTTCATTTAAGAATTCCTCCTTTTCTATTTACTCACATTATGAGTAAATACATTATATAATAAATTTATATTTTTTACAAGTCCTTTTATAAAGATTTGTAATACTTTTTTTATTTTTATGAGAAATGTAAAATATAGCACTGAATTTTGCTTCAAAATCTAAGAATTCTTTTATTTTTGAACAAATGCAGCGCGGAAGAATATGCCATTACCTCACCGATCTGCAAAGCCCGCGCCTCAAAGAGCAACAAACACTTGACAACAACGATATTAAAAGGTAAAATTCTTATTGTACATCTTGTATATCTATAAGAAGAGAGGTAACGATATGGAAAACACAAAAAAGACTATGGATAAAATCGTAGCCCTGTGCAAAGGCAGAGGCTTTGTATACCCCGGCTCGGAAATCTACGGCGGCCTTGCCAACACCTGGGACTACGGTCCGCTCGGCATGGCGCTGAAAAACAACATCAAGCAGGCTTGGCTCAAAAAATTCGTGCAGGAAAACAAGTATAACGTCGGCTTGGATTCGGCTATTTTGATGAATCCCCAAACTTGGGTAGCCTCCGGTCATTTGGGCGGCTTCTCCGACCCGCTGATGGACTGCAAGGAGTGCAAGACCCGTCACCGCGCGGATAATCTTATCGAGGACTTTGACGGCACCAACGTTGCAGGCTGGACAAATCAGCAAATGACCGACTATATTAATGAAAAGAACATCCCCTGCCCCAACTGCGGCAAGCATAACTTTACCGATATCCGTCAGTTCAACCTGATGTTCAAAACCTTCCAGGGCGTTACCGAGGACAGCAAGAGCGAGATCTATCTGCGTCCGGAAACCGCTCAGGGTATTTTTGTAAACTTTGCCAACATTCAGCGCACCAGCCGCAAGAAGATCCCCTTCGGCGTAGCGCAGATCGGTAAAAGCTTTAGAAACGAGATCACTCCCGGCAACTTTATTTTCCGTGTTCGTGAGTTTGAGCAGATGGAGCTTGAGTTCTTCTGCAAGCCCGGCACCGATTTAGAGTGGTTCGACTACTGGCGCAGCTTCTGCCGCGACTTCCTTTACGGACTCGGCATCAAGGAAGAAAACCTCCGTTTGCGTGACCACGACAAGGAGGAGCTGTGCTTCTACTCCAAGGCGACCACCGACTTTGAGTACCTCTTCCCCTTTGGCTGGGGCGAGCTTTGGGGCGTTGCCGACAGAACCGACTACGACCTGACCCAGCACATCAACACAAGCGGCAAGAGCCTGGAGTACTTTGATCAGACCACCGGCGAGCGCTATGTGCCCTACGTTATCGAGCCGTCGCTCGGCGTTGAGCGCCTGTTCCTTGCCATCGTTACCGAGGCTTACGACGAAGAGCAGCTCGACGAAAAGGATACCCGTGTAGTGATGCACTTCCATCCCGCGCTGGCTCCGTTCAAGGCTGCCGTACTGCCGCTTTCCAAGAAGCTCAGCGAAAAAGCAGGCGAGGTCGCCGACATGCTCAGCCGCGACTTTATGACCGACTTTGACGACGCAGGCTCCATCGGTAAGCGTTACCGCCGTCAGGACGAGATCGGTACGCCGTTCTGCGTCACCTACGACTTTGATTCCGTTGAGGATAACTGCGTGACCGTCCGTGACCGCGACACCATGCAGCAGGAGCGCGTAAGGATCGACGAGCTGAACGCGTATATCGCAGAAAAGATCGCATTTTGATTTCTGCCTTTAACGTTCCGTTTGCATGATAAATCTTACGAACATATCTGTTATTTGTTACTCGAATTTATCGCCTATTCCAAAATTATCATGTGTTTATTGACATTCGGCAACATTCGCCATATAATCAAATGCGGAAATAATTCCACTTTTGAAATTTTAAGGAGAGAGTAATTATGGCATTTTGTAAAAACTGCGGACAGCAGATCAACGACGGAGCTGCTTTCTGCCCCTCCTGCGGCACCCCCACAGGAGCTCAGGCTAACGCGGGCAATCCTAACCCCGGCTTCAACCCCACACCCAATCCTGCTCCCATTCAGCCTCAGGTAATGAACGGCGACGCGGATGTTCAGGCTAACAAAGGTATCGCGTGGCTTTCTTACCTCGGAATTCTGTTTTTGGTTCCCATGTTCGCAAAAAAGACTTCCCAGTTCTGCCGCTATCATGTTAAGCAGGGCGCAACACTTTGCGCGTTGGAAATTGCTTACACGATCATCACCGAGATCATCAAGGCAATCGTAGGCGCGATCTTTAAGGGTCAGTTGAAATACTCGATTTACACCGGTTACTATTACACCCAGAGCACACTTTACACCATCGTATCCATCCTGTTCAGCATTGGAAGCATCGCGATTTTGGTGTTCGCTATCATGGGCATTGTAAACGCCGCCACCGGTAAGGTCAAGGAGATCCCCATTATCGGACAGATCCCCTTCATCGGAGATCTGCTTGACAAGATCTACTACAACAAATAATCCACAAAAATTTACAGGGCTCGGTTTTCCGAGCCCTGTTTTTTATCCGAAGATTTTTAAAATCTCGTCCTTATGGCGCATAACGCACTGATAACCTTCCTCAATGGTCTGGTCGATGTTATCCATCGAGAAAATAGCGGTGTTCTCGTTTTTGATCTGCACACAATAATCCGCAAGCTCCATGCTCTTGCGTGTACCGTTGATGGAGTAAAGATCGAGCGAGCGCCAGATCACCTTCATCAAGCCGTCGATGCCCGTCTGCGGGGTATAGTCCATAATGTCAAACGCCAGCGCAAGCACCTTGCCGACGCCCATGTCCTGAAGCACCTTGACAGGCAGGTTGTCCTTGGAGCCGCCGTCAATAAAGTTATAGTCCTTGTAATTGCAGGTGGTGAACAGTCCCGGGAATGACATGCTCGCGCGCACGGCTGTTTCCAGCGGTACGTCGGTAATGTACTGCACGTACTCAGCTTCGAGCCCCTCGTCGTAGGCGGTTATAATTACCTCGTCGGTGGACTTGGTGTCGTTTGTGCAGACGGTCAGGTTGATGGGACAATCATGAAAGCCCGTGATACCCTTTTCGTCCATGACAGAGCGCATCATTGCCTCAACTATGCAGCCGTCCATCAATCCGTCGCCCGGATTTTTACGGCTGAATTTAAGCGCTACGACAGATTGCAAAATCGCGCTCGGGCGGAACTTTACCAGATCCTTCCAGTACTTTTCCGCTACACGCTTCATGTCCTCGGCTTCACAGCCCATTGCCACCAGCGCAGCCATAGCGGAGCCGGAGCTTGTACCTGACACATACTGAGGACGGATGCCCAGCTCGTAGAGCGCTTTTATCGCTCCCACATGGGCAATGCCCTGCAAGCCGCCGCCTGAAAAAGCAAAGCCTATGGCGTTTTTTCTGTCCTGCTTGTCCTGAATAGTCAAAGAATCACCTACTTTGTCAGTTGATACACATTACAGTACGATTCGGTCTCAACAAAATAGTCATACCAATTATAAAAGTCCTCAAAGCTCATGTCAGCTTCAATAAGCTTGCTGTGCTTGAACTGTGTATTCTGCTCAATGTAATCGAGCACCTTTTTATTGTCTGCAAGACGCGAGATATACAGCGTTACGGTGTCCTTGCTTTGAAGCGTTTTATTTGTTTTGATTGTTTCTATAGTGGTTGCAGCGAGGTTGTTTTGCTTGCTCTGCTCGTCGCCCTTGCCGCTGCCGCTGTCGATGAAGCTGTCCACCATGCCGCCGATCTTTCCGTTTGTCACGACTCCGCGATCACGAGCAAACTCCTCGATCTCCTCAACCAAGCCGTCGATATCCATAGAGGTCTGCACGATGGTGGTAGTATCGTACAGCATGAACTTGTCAAGGTTTTTATTCCACTCCTGCATGGCGGTACCCACAAACAGGCAGTCCTTTGTTTTGGCGTCGTACAGGGTCGATTTGCCGTAGGTGTAGTACGGCTTAATGATCACCAGTCCCAAGATGCTCGCCAACAGCACGCTTGCAGGCAGAATGATGTGCAGCTTTTTGTTGGGGATCAGATTGAAGATACGGATAAAGCCGAAAACGAAAATCATAGACAGCATCGGCATAGACGCCATGACATAGCGGTCGGAGTTAAAGGGCGAGATCAGCGCTATGCCCATGAAGTAAAACACTCCCGGCACTATCAAAAACCACGCCTTACGGGGCATTTTTTGTTTTTTTACAAAGCGGAAGTACACACCAAAGCCGAGCATTGCCAACGCGCACAGCGCAAACAGCCACGGCTGATTGAGGAACATATCCTTTGACAGCACCTGAACATATGTGAGCAGCTTGTAACCAACATAGGTCAGGATGGTGATAAAGTCGATATCAATAGAGCCGGTCGAGCCCACGCCGCGGTCGCTTCCCAGCACCTGCATTATCATGTTGGGGTAAACCGCCAACGCTATACCCGCGCCGATAAGAGCGGTAACGATGTACTTTATCAGCGTTTTGATGTTCTTGTCCTTTATGCTGAAAATCAGGAACACAAAGCCGATCAAGCCCGCGAACACCACAAAGTAATACTGAGTAAGCACACCCAAGGTAACGGTAACAAGCAGTAGTATAAGGTCGAATATCCTGACCTGATTTCGCCTGTCGTAAATACGCAGAGTGACAGCCAAAAACGCCAGCACAAAGAAGGTGAGGGTGGCGTACATGCGCAGGTAAATTGTGGTGGTGATACAGGCTATGCTGAGCGCATACCCTCCTACGGCGATAAGTGCGTATAGGTTGTTGTCCGTAACGCGCTTGCCTACGCGGAACAGCAGAACCAGCGCCGCCGCCATCATCACCAGATTAACAATGAAGCCGAGCCATTTGTTGAAAACGCCGGGGAAGAAGGAGCAAACCGTATGCACCAGCCAATAATAGAAGGGCGGATGAACGCCGTCAACGATCTGGTTTTGATACACCATTCCGTAGTCAAAGCGATGGTCGTTGCCGACCGCCAAATAGCTGTTAAAATCCTCAGCCTTAAGCGGAGTGCCGTCGGACATTTTTGCCTTGACAATGTCCTCAAGCAGCAGCTCGGGAGAGTTCGCCAGATTGTAATTGAGAAGCTCGTCCTCGTGATAGCCCTGCTTGGTGTTCATCATCAAACAACTGACCGCCAGACTCGCCGCGATCAGTACCGCCAAAACTACGGCGGCGACTTTGTTGGAAATCTTCATAGCCGTCTCCTTAATGGAAAAAAATATATTCTTAATCCAGTATAACAATTTTTACCGCATTTCTCAATAGGCAAACACAAAAAAATAATGAAAAAACCGGGCAAGCGTTCTGCCTGCCCGGTTGTGATGACTGTTCAGTCGATTATTCTGCTGTTTCTTCTTTCTTTGCCGGCTTTTTGGGAGCAGCCTTTTTTGCCGGAGCTTTTTTTACTGTCGCTTTTTTGGCTGTCTTTTTCGGGGTTTCCTCTGCGTCCTCGGCTGCCTTGGGCTTTCTGCCTCTCTTCTTGGGAGGCTTGGGAGCCTCAAGCTCCTTGGTCAGCTTATAGTAGCATACGCCCAGAGGAGGCAGGGTAAGCAAGATGCTGTAGTCAAGGTCATGGTCCTTAACGTTTTCAGCCTTGATCTCTCCGGGATTGCCGATGCCGGTGCCGCCGAAGTCCTCGTCCTCGGAGTTGAATACTTCCTCGTAAATGCCGTATACGGGCACTGCAACGCGGTAGTTTTCACGGATAACGGGCTGGAAGTTGCACACAGCGAGGATCTCGCTGCCGTCGTCGGCTATTCTGCGGAACGCGATAACGCTGTTTTGATAGTCGTCAAGCGCAACCCACTGGAAGCCGTTCCAGTCGTAGTCGTTTTCGTGCATAGCCGGTGTGTCGCGGTAGAACTTGTTGACAGTGGCAAAGAAGTGATTGAGCTGGCGGTGCTTTTCGTATCCCAGCAGCTCCCACTCAAGCTGGTCGTTTGCGTTCCACTCGTCGAACTGACCGATCTCACTGCCCATGAACATGAGCTTTTTGCCGGGGTGCGCCATCATATAGGTTACGAAGCCGCGCACACCCTGGAACTTCTGGTCGTAGTCGCCGGGCATTTTATTGATAAGCGAGCCCTTGCCGTATACCACCTCGTCGTGAGAGATGGGCAGCATGAAGTTTTCGGAGAACGCGTAGACCATGCTGAAGGTGAGGGTGTCGTGGTGGTAATTTCTCCACAGCGGGTCAAGGGAGATGTAGGACAGCATGTCGTTCATCCAGCCCATATTCCACTTGTAGTCAAATCCAAGTCCGAGTCCCTCGATGGGATAACGGGTAACGTTAGGCCAAGCTGTGCTTTCCTCGGCGATCATCATTACATCGGGATGGAACTCATGAACAACGTTGTTGAGCTTCTGCAGGAAGTCAACGGCTACCAGGTTCTCGCGTCCGCCGTAAGCGTTGGCGATCCACTCGCCGTCCTTACGGTTGTAGTCGAGGTACAGCATGGAGGCTACCGCGTCAACGCGGATGCCGTCGATGTGATACATATCGAGCCAGAACATAGCGGAGGAAATAAGGAAGCTGGTTACCTCATATCTGCCGTAGTTAAAGATGTATGTGCCCCATTCCTTATGCTCGCCGATACGCCAGTCCTCATACTCATAGCAGCCTGTGCCGTCAAAACGCGCCAAGCCGTGAGCGTCCTTGGGGAAGTGAGCAGGTACCCAGTCAAGGATAACGCCGATGCCTTCCTGATGGCAGCGGTCGATAAGATACATAAGATCCTTAGGCTCGCCGAAACGTGAGGTAGCGGCGTAGTAACCGGTGACCTGATAGCCCCAGCTGCCGTCGAAGGGATATTCGGTAAGAGGCATAAACTCGATGTGAGTGTAGCCCATTTCCTTTACATAAGGAATAAGCTCGTCCGCCAGCTTATGGTAGCTGAACACATTGCCGTCCTCATACTTGCGCCATGAGCCGGCGTTCACCTCATAAACGTTGATGGGCTGCTTGTTATGCGGATGCTCACTCTTATATTTGAACCATTCCTCATCGTGCCACTGATAGTCATAGATATGATAGGTGCGCGACGCGTTGTCGGGTCTGGTCTCACAATGGAAAGCATACGGGTCGGTCTTCATAATACGGTCGTTCCACGGTGTCTCTACACAATACTTGTAGCAGCAGAACTCCCATACGCCTTCAACAAACAGCTCCCATACGCCCGAATCGGAAATACGATACATATAGTGAGCATCGGGATTCCAGTCGTTAAAATCGCCTACAACAGAAACAGATTTGGCGTTTGGAGCCCATACTCTGAAAACAACGCCCTGTCTGCCGTCCCAGTTTTCAAAATGGGAACCGAGGAAATGATAGGCTCTTGCAGCCTCACCCTGTAAAAACTGTTCCAGGGGCGGTCGTGTGTCATTGATAGAAAAAGCCATAGTATACCTCTTTTCTAAAGAATTTCATAGATTCTATAATAATTTTGCAGCCGCGACATCCACTCGCAGTTGCAGATTATATTCTATTACTATTATTATAATACATTTTACCAAATATACAAGGGGGTAATTGGAATTTTATGTAAAGGGTTTCGTGTTTTTTTTGAATCTTATATCATTTTTTCGTTAATTCGCACAATTTTCCTTTATGATTTTTGTAAGGTAGTCCGTTCCGCATTGTTTTACACGGTCAAAAGCAAGAGCCGCTATGTCCGTTGCGAGGATATCCTTTTCCAAAAACTGACGGAGGCAGGGGCTTGTCTTAAGCGTTTTTGCCGGAGAGGTCACCACCTCAAAGCGGCAGTCGCGAAGCATGGACGCGCCGACGTCGTTCATGCCGAGCACACGGACATAGCCCGGCTGCTGTGCCTGCAGCGACTCGGTAATGCCGAGCAGCGCGTAAACCATAATACGTCTAAGACGGGCATGGATGTAGCGCTTTGTTTTTACGGCGGATAATATTTCTTCTATAGAATTATATTTTGAGACCGCGTCCTTGATACGGTTTTCCAAACCCTCGCTGACCTCGGGCAAGGCGGCAAGCTCCTCCGCTGTCATGGTTCGCAGGCGGTAGAGCAGCACGCGCTCCAAAAGCGATTCGTCTGTTATCTCCCGCGGTACCTCCGG
>CAMHCD010000080.1 GCA_946183545.1 uncultured Clostridia bacterium | reverse complement strand
CAAAAAGGTGAATTTATGATTGAATTTGAGAATGTTTCAAAAACATATCCCAACGGCACCCATGCACTTCACAACGTCAGTCTTCACATCAAAAAAGGTGAATTTGTTTTTATCGTCGGTCCCTCGGGAGCAGGTAAAAGTACCTTTTTAAAGCTGATCATGCACGAGGAAACACCCTCGGAGGGCAGGATCGTTATCAACGGCAACGATGTTACCCATCTTAAACGCCGCGATGTTCCGTTTCTGCGCCGTCACATGGGAATCGTGTTCCAGGATTTCCGCCTGATCGAAAAGATGACCGTGTTTGATAACGTGGCTTTTGCCATGCGCGCGGTCGGAGAAAGCACTGCCACCATCAAAAAGAGAGTGCCGTATGTGCTCGATCTGGTCGGTCTTAAGGAAAAAATGAAGGATAAGCCCAGCGAGCTTTCCGGCGGCGAGCAGCAGCGCGTCAGTCTGGCAAGAGCGTTGGTTAACAACCCTGCCATAATCGTTGCGGACGAGCCTACGGGTAACGTTGACCCCGAGCTCTCGCACGAGATACTTGAACTGCTCAAGGAGATCAATTCCATGGGAACCACAGTCCTTGTCGTTACCCACGAGCATGAGCTGGTGCGTGAATTCCACCAGAGAGTTATCGCAATAGACTGCGGAAGAATTGTTTCCGACACCGCTGCCGACGGCACGGAGGAGATTTACGAATCGTCATCCGAAGAGCAAGATTTTGCGCCCGTTGAGGAAGCTGCACAGGAGCCTTTGCCCGAGATCGAGGCAGAGCCTTTGTATGAGCCTCAGGAACAGCCGGCAGAAGTTGTCGGCGCCGGAGCAGGGGAAGATCCCGGATTCTCTCCCGAACCGCAGCCGCTGTATGACGACAGCGAGGAAGAGGAGTATGTAGACGTTAACGCCTTTGCCGCAGAAGCGGTGCTCGAGGCGGACGAATACGAAATCAACGCCTATCAGGGCGCGCATTATGAGCCGGAAGAGGAAGACAACACGCCTCAGTATCCCGATAATGTGCTCAGAAAACCCGACTGAGTCGGAAACCCGAAAGGAAATTGATATGAAAGGTTTTGGCTATCTTGTAAAGGAAGGCATCAAGAACGTATGGAGCAACCGTATTATGAGTATTGCTTCCGTTTGCGTGCTTGTCAGCTGTCTGGTGCTTACAGGTACCGCGGCGCTGCTTTCACTGAACGTGTCCGTTATGGTTGATGCCGTCGGACAGAATAACGAAATCACCGTATATATCAAAGAGGATTTCAGTCAGATTGAAACCTCATATGCCGGTAAGGATATCGAGGCGCTCGACAACGTAAAAGATGTTATTTTTGTTTCCAGCGAAGAGGCGCTTCAAAAGTTTAAATCCCAAGTAGGAGAGCAGCTTTTTGAACGCTTGGGAGACCGCAAAAAGGTACTTCCCGACGCGTTCCGCGTACAGATGAAGGATCTGTCCAAATATGACGAAACCGTGGCGCAGATCAAGACGATCAAGGGCGTAGACACGATTTCCGACAGAAGAGAATTCGCCGAAAAGTTGACAAAAGTAAGTAATCTTGTTAATATAGTAGCAGTGGGTGTTGTTAGTGCCTTGATAATTATTTCATTGTTTATCATCGCAAACACCATCCGCGCCACAATGTATTCCAGAAGATTTGAAATCAGCATCATGAAATCCGTCGGTGCCACAAACATGTTTGTGCGAATGCCGTTCTTGGTAGAAGGCATGGTGATCGGCTTTATCTCGGCTATTTTGTCAACGGGAGCCATCGCGCTGCTTTATAACGCGCTGGTGGGAGTATTACTGCGCACCAACCTGCCGATTGACTACATCCCCTTCGTAGATGTGGTTCTGCCGCTTTCGCTGGCGTTTGTTATTGTCGGCGTGCTCGTAGGCTTCTTCGGCGGTTTCATATCCATTCGCAAATACCTTAAAATGGAAGGTAACGAGATTCTCGGCTGGTAACGGGAAAGGAGTAGCATATGAAAAGAATCAAAGCTATCTTGTGTTCACTGCTTACAGCTTGCATTATTGCATGTCCGGTTGCGTCATCCTTTGCGGTGTCGGGCGCGGACGATATCGATTCACTTGAATCTCAGCTCGAGCAATTGAACAAGCAGAGTCAGGAATATGAAAAGAAATTAAAGGACACACAGTCCGACATCAACGAAAAAGAAGAGTATAACGAGGCGCTTGTAGGTAAAATCGAAGTGCTCGGTAAAAAAATCACCGTAGCCAATCAGTCTATCAGCAAGCTTAATGCTTCGATCGGCGAAAAGCAGAAGGAAATCGACAAGGGCAACAAGGAAATCGAAAGCCAGATCGACGCGCTCTGCGAACGCCTGAAAGCGATCTATAAGGCAGGCAGCGCCAGCGATTTGGAAATCGTACTCGGCGCAAAGGATCTGTCCGACTTTATTGATAAGGTGAATCTTGTAAAGACTGTTTCGAGCATCGACCAGGAGCTGGTAGATCAGATCAACGAAAAGCTCACCGTTGTCAATAAGCAAAAGAAAGAGCTTGAGGCGGACAAGACCAAGCTTGACAACGAAAAGACCGCTCTGCAGAGCGACCTCGACGACCTCAACTCCACTTTGGAGGAAAATAAGGAAGTCCTGCAAACTCTTTACACCAAGAACGAGGCGGCAAAGTCCAAGCTGGACAGCGTATCCGGACAAACCGCGTCGCTGGAGCAGCAGATCGCGGCTTATTGGGAAGAGGACGCCAAGAAAAAGGCTGCGGCTTCCGCGGGCGGCGGCGCTGACGTAAGCGCTCAGGTTTCAAGAGCGGAAAAGCGCAGAAACAACTCGAGCCAGTCGTCATCCTCTAATTCCTCACAGCAGTCCTCGCAGCAATCCTCACAGCAGTCATCTCAAACCTATGAGGATGATTACAATTACGACGATCCCGATCCTACGCCGGCAGGCAGCGGCTACACATGGCCGTGTCCGGGCTTCTACTATCTGTCATCTCTGTGGAACGAGGACAGAACCACCTATAACCACGGCGCTATCGATATCGCCGGCGGCGGAATCATGGGCGCTACCGTAGTGGCAGCGGACAGCGGTACCGTTCAGTACACCTGTTCCTCCTGTACCCATAACTGGGGCAAATACGGCAGCTGCGGCTGCGGCGGCGGTTACGGCAACTACGTTTGGATCAACCACGGTAACGGCAAGGAGACCATCTACGCTCACCTTACCAGCCTTATCGTTTCTCCCGGACAGTATGTGTCCAAGGGTCAAACCATCGGATACGTAGGTACCACCGGTTATTCCACCGGACCGCACCTCCACTTTGAGTGCCGCTATAACGGCGTCAAGTACAACCCCATGAACGAATTTTAAGTGAATACATAAACTTAAAAGCAGCATCAAAAGGCTGATTCTCACATGGATAATATGAACCTACATGGGAAACAGTCGAATAAGATACAAGATCATCAAGACACCTTACAAGCAAGCATCAGTAAGGTGTCTTTTTTTTAGCGGTTTTAGGCAGATTAATCAGCATTAGAGCAAACGGCAAAGAAATAATTAAGATTTTTAAAATATTATTCTATTTGTTGTTCTTTTGTAATACTCCGTTTGTTATACTAAGGTCATGATTTGCAAGAGAGCGACATTATTGTCAATATTTTGACAAATTACATTGACTTTCTTTGCTGAAATTTATATAATAAGATAAAATGTTTTTTATTGATGGAGGTAAAAACAATGGAAACTTCAATTCTGAACCGTTTGGATCGTACCGCTGTTGCCTATGCGGACAAGGTGATGTTCAAGGATGAGCACGACTCTATTACCTTTGGCGCGTTCGATCAACTCACCAAAGCGGTAGGCACATATCTTGCACGCAAAATCCCCGCGGGACAGCCCGTTGCGGTTATGTCCGGAAGACATATTTTAACGCCTTCTTGCTTTTTAGGCGCTGTGCGTGCCGGCTGCTTCTATGCTCCGATGGACGGCGACATGCCCGAAACCCGTCTTAACCAGATCATAGGCGTTATCCAGGCAAAATTCATGCTGGTAGACAAGGCACATTACGAAGCTGCTAAGGGACTTGATTTTGACGGCGAGATCATCGTGTTTGAGGATATCAAGGACACGGAACCCGACGAGGAGCTGCTCGCCGCAAGAGCTGCCACGCTTACCTGCACCTCGCCGCTCTATGTTATTTTCACATCAGGCTCAACCGGTGTGCCCAAGGGCGTTATCACCGCGCATCAATCGCTTATGACCTATATCGATTCTGTTGCCAAGGTGTTGAACATCAACGATACCGACGTGCTCGGTAACCAATCTCCCCTCGATTATATCGCAGCAGTCCGTGACATGTATTTTCCGATCAGCTTCGGCGCGTCTACATATATCATTCCTAAGAACGAATTTGCCGTACCCACCACTCTGTTTGAAACGCTCAACCGCGAGAAGATCACTGCGTTGTGCTGGAGCGTTGCCGGCGTAGAGCTGCCCGCCAAGCTGGGTGCCTTCGACGTGGCAAAGCCCGAATACCTGAAAAAGCTGTGCTTCTCGGGCTCCGTAATGCCGTGCAAGTACCTGAAAATCTGGCAGGAGCATCTGCCCGACGTATTGTATGTTAACCAGTACGGTCCCACCGAAGCTACAGCATCCTGTACTTACTACGTTGTGGAGGAAAAGGTCACAGACGAAACCGTGCTGCCCATAGGTAAGCCGTATGACAACTACCGTGTGATGCTGCTTAACGATGACAACACTCCCACACCCGACGGCGAAACCGGCGAGATTTGCGTCAGCGGTCCCATTTTGGCGCTCGGTTATTACGGCAACCACGAGCAAACTGATAAATCCTTTATGCAAAATCCGCTCAACGACAAGTATCGTGAGCTGATCTATAAAACAGGCGACCTCGGTTCCTTCGACAAGGACGGCGTGCTGCAATTCCACGGCAGAAAGGATCGTCAGATCAAGCACCTCGGCCACCGCATAGAGCTGGGCGAGATCGAAGAGACCGCCAAGAAAATCGCCGGCGTCACCGATTGCTGCTCGCTCTATTATAAGGACAAGGCTACATTGTACCTGTTCTACACCGGCGACGCGACCTCCAAGGATATCGTGCTTTATTTCCGCCAAAACATGCCTGCGTTCATGGTGCCGCGCAAGCTTATCAATTTGGACAAGCTGCCCACCCTGCCCAACGGCAAAACAGATATGCAGACCCTGAAGGGCTATTTTAAGTAAACCTTCCGCCATGCGGCTTAATCAATATAATTATAATAAAAGGAGATTTTTATCATGAATGAATTAATGGAAATTTTACAGGAACTAAGACCTGATGTGGACTTTGAAAACGAAACTCAGCTCATTACAAACGGCGTGCTCGATTCCTTTGATATCGTAGCGCTTGTCGGCGAGCTCAACGACGAGTTTGATATCGAGATCAAGCCCAACAACCTTGTACCCGAAAACTTTAACTCCGCCAAAGCAATGATGGCGATGATCGAAAAATTACAGGATGAATGATATGAATACAGAAACAATTAAAACATTAGCCGCGCAGCTGCCTACCCCTGCCTATATATTTGATTTGGACGAGTTTGAAAAGCGCGCGCGCTTAGTAAAAAAATACTTTGGAGAAAAAACCGGAATTTGCTTTTCCATCAAGGCAAATCCGTTCCTGTTGGGCAGACTGCCCGGCGTGTTTGACAAAATCGAAGTCTGCTCGCCCGGAGAGCTGACCATCTGTGAAAAAACCGGCGTCGATAAAAGCAAGATCATCTTTTCCGGCGTAAACAAAACCCTCAAGGACGTACAGCGCGCCGCAGATGACGAGGTCGGCACCTTTACCGCCGAAAGCCTGCTTCATGTTGAAATGATCAACGGCGAGGGCGAAAAGCGCGGCAAAGTGTATCCCGTTTTGCTGCGAGTTACCGACGTAAAGGGCGGCAGCCAGTTCGGTATGGAGGAAGCTACGGTTTTGGATATCATCAAAAACCGCGACAGCTACAAGGGCATGGAGATTGTAGGTCTGCATTACTTTACCGGCACACAGAAGAAAAAGGCAAAGCCCATCGTGCGTGAGCTTGACTACTTAACTGACTTGATCGCGCGCATCCAGGCGGAGCTCGGCTTTACCGTACAGCGCATCGAGTACGGTACAGGTCTTGCGGTCGATTATTTTGACGACAACGCCGACGCTTTGGAGGAGGAGCGCCTTGCCTCTATCAGCGAAAAAATCCGCGAGCTTGCCGAAAAAGCAGAGCTGACCGTGGAAATGGGACGCTTTTTTGCGGCGCCCTGCGGGTATTATCTCACCAAGGTCATCGACGCCAAAACCAATTACGACATCAACTATGTGATCGTGGACGGCGGTTTGAACCAGCTGAAATACGACGGACAACTTCAAGGAATGCAGATCCCCAAAATAATTCATTTAAAGAATAATGAGGCGTCCGGCGACGTCAAAGCATGGACTCTTTGCGGCAGCCTTTGCACTACCGCTGATATTTTGGCGCGTGCTGCGGAATTTGATTCTCTTGCTATCGGCGACACCTTAGTATTTTGCCGCACCGGCGCATACTCCGTTACCGAGGGCATGGCTGTATTCCTCAGCCGCGAAATGCCGGTGGTATCGGTATATTCCGAAAAGGACGGCTTGACCGTCATTCGTGATATGCTGTATTCCGACGTGTTCAACACGCCCAAGCTGTAAAGCAAGCTGTTACTTAGCCAATATTGTTGGTTGTTTTATTCAACGATTTATAAAACTTAATACAAATCTGAAAAAAATTAAAAATAACTCCTTTTTTGTTATGGTTTTGTTATACTCGGTTTGTTATACTGGTATCACAACAGAGGGAAACCTCAAATAACAAAAAGGAGTTTTTTATATGAAAAAGAATGTTAAAGGTTTTATAGGATTATTTTCAGGAATCGCCGCTTTTATCCTGATCGGCGTAGCGCTGTTTGTTCCAACTAATCCCATTCAGGGTACTGTTATCGCGCTCTATGGTTCCGTCAATGTGGCGCTTGCGCTGATCGGCGGTTTGCTCGGTATCGTTGCTATCGTGTTCGGCATTATGAGCCGCAAGGGCAGAGATACCGAAATAGGTCCCCGCAAGGCAGGCGTTATTGTCGGCTCATTCGCTATCCTCATCGCCCTTATTTCCTGCGGCATCTGCTCAATGACTCAGCTGATCGCAGATTATGCAAACGGCGTTCCCGGCAATGTCATTTCTCAGATGGATCCTGCCGCCAGACAGGAGATCGACAAATCTTTGCAGCAGTTTAAAACGGAAATGACAGACAGCTCTATATAATGCTTGACCGCTTCCGACACACAAACGGTATTTTATATATGACTTTAGGAGACACACAGAGTATCCTAAAGTCATATCGCGCCGAAATCACAAGAAAGGAGGAAGTATAATGAAAAAAATCATTGCTTTATTGTTGGTTATTACTGCGTTGTTTTCACTTGCCGCGTGTTCAAAGGCGGAAAAAAGGATATATTTCGACGCCTTGGATGATAACGTGAAGTTCAGCGGTGTTGTGTTCGTTACGGAAAACGGTGACACCGTGTACGAAAAGGCGGACGGCTACGAAAAGTCCTCCACTAAAGACCCCATCACCACCGACACCCTGTTTTGTATAGGATCTGTGTCCAAGCAGATCGCCGCCGCCGCGATCCTGACACTGAAGCAGGACGGTAAGCTCAGCGTGGATGACCACCTGTCTAAATACTATCCAAAATATGCCTACGGCGACGACATAACGATTCGCCATTTGTTGGACATGCGCTCGGGCATAAAGGAATTCTACGACGTGGAATACATCGACGACGCGTTCACCGAGCTGCCCACCGGCAAGTTGCGAGGTGTGCTGACCAACGACAACACCGTGGAAGAAAACCGCCAAAAGCTCGAAGACTGGATCTTAGAGCAGCCGTTGGAGTTTTCGCCGGATACTGCCTTTGATTATTGCAACTCCAATTACTTCCTGTTGGCGCGCATCGTGGAAAAGGTTTCCGGTATGAGTTATATCGACTATGTGCATAAAAAAATATTTGAGCCTCTCGGTATGAAGCACTCCGGCTTTATCGACGAGGTTGAATTCAAGAATGTGCCGCATCTTGCCGCGCCGACGGTGCACCCGCAAACTGTTTACGTCGGTATCACCATGGGACTGGGGGATATGATATCCAACGCCCGTGACATGGATCTTTGGTTGACGTCGCTGCGCACGCATGCGATACTCAGCGAGGACAGCGTAGACATGATGGGCACCGACTACACGCCCGGCGACGATGTAGACTACGGCTTCGGTGTACGTGTGATCGGCAACGGAATGTTTCATTCCGGATCCATTACCACCTATCAGGCTATGGTGTACACCGACCCCGATAAGGAACTCAATATTTTTGCCGTAACCAATGACGAGCCCAACGCCCGTTTGAGTGTATCAGACATCATCTGGGAGCTGTTGGATCAAATAAAAGTCCAAGAAACCAAGCCGTGACCGTTGGGTCGCGGTTTTTTGTTGTGAATTAAAGAGTTTTACCGCAAAAAAGTTTCTGAATTGTAATCGGTTTTAAGAAAACAAACTCTATGCATTTTATATGTTTTATGATATAATGTTAGTTACAATTATTTTTCCAGAAACGGAGGCTGATATTTTTGCTGTTCAACATCTCATACACAACGCTAAATTTCCTGTTTTTTGTGTTGGTAACGATGTTGGTCTATTTTTTATTTCCTGCAAAGAAATATAAATGGACTGTCCTGCTTGCTGCAAGCGTATTCTTTTATGCGGTCGCAGGATATAAATTTGCATTCTTTATCCTATTTACATCGCTGACCACCTATCTTGTTGCGCTATGGTTGGAGCGCGTTTCCGGAAACTCCAAAAAACTCCTAAAGGAAAAAAAGAAGGAGTGGGACCGGGATCAAAAAAAGAAATACAAAAGCAGAATCAAAACTCAAAAGCGCCTGATAATGACTCTGGCGCTGGTACTCAACTTCGGCATCCTTGCCTTTTTGAAGTATTATAACTTTTTTGCCGGCAGCTTAAATGACATCCTCGGAGGCTTCGGCGTTGGCTTTTCCGCGCCTACACTCAAGCTGTTTTTGCCGCTGGGTATTTCGTTCTATACCTTCCAGTCGATGGGTTATATCGTGGATGTATACCGCGAAAAAACAGCAGCGCAAAAGAATCCTTTCAAG
>CAMHCD010000079.1 GCA_946183545.1 uncultured Clostridia bacterium | reverse complement strand
CAGAGTCGGCAAGAATATGAAGGTCAACGCGGAAGCCTTTGACGAATGGACGAAGAACAGGAGGATATAATTCCGCTCCCGTATTGACACACAAGAAATCCGGGAGTACAATAAACTTACAGGATTTCTTGTGTGCTTACGGTCGGAAAGGATGAATATGAAAAAGACCGGTACCAAGAATAAAAAACGCCGCCCGAAGGGAACGGGCAGCATCTACTACGTTGCAAGCCGCAAACGCTACGCAGGACAAACGCAGGTCGATTTAGGCGGAGGCAAGACCAAAACCAAGACCGTCTACGGCAAGACCAAAACCGAGGTTGCCGATAAGCTGAAGGAACTCGAAAGACAGTCCATTCGCGGCGAGTACATCGAGAAGGACAAAACCGTATTCTACGATTTTGCCGAAATGCTCTTTAACGAGCAGCTTGAACTCAACGAGGTCAGGCAATCGACCTACGACCGCAAAATGGCGACGCTGAAAATGCTCTCAGCCATTTCGGACTATGAGATTCAGGACATGGACGAAAAAATGATAAAGGATTTCTTTATCAAGAACCTTTATTATTCGCAGTCAAGTATTGACAAAATGTATCAACTGCTTTCCTTTGTTTTCAAAAAGGCGGTCAGTAAGAAGATCATACTTGAAAGTCCTATGCGCGATTTTAAGCGTCCAAAGTCCAAACAGGAGCAAATCCCCGTTAGGGCTTTGACCATCGACGAGCAAGCTGCATTACTCAAAGTCTTGAAAGAGAACGATATACTCTATAGCGATATAATGCTGCTTGCGGTCTTTACAGGTATGAGAATCGGTGAATGTTGCGCTTTAACGGTTGAAGACATTAACTTTAACGAGAAGACTATCCGCATCAACAAGACGGTTTCAAGAGGTGTGTTTGGCGGCGCGTCAATAAACGAACCTAAAACGAAGTCCGGTATCAGAACGTTGTACGTCAACGATGAAATCATAGAGTTTCTTCGTGAGGTCATCGGTGATAAGAAAAGCGGCTTACTTTTCAAGAGCAGCAATAACAAGTTAGTGACAACCATGCAGGTCAACTATTCCTACACAAAAGCGATGAAAGATTACCACATCATTGACAGCAACGTATTTGGAAAGGTTGATTTACACAGTCTTCGTCATACTTATGCGACAAGATGTATTGAGTCGGGAATGCCTGCAAAGGTATTGCAGAAGATTCTGGGACACTCCGATATTTCGATCACGCTGAACATTTATTGTTCTGTATTCGAAAAATATCGCAACGAACATCTCGCTATTGCCGACGAATACATGAGGTCAAACAACCTCGCGATAGCGTAATTACAAAATAAACTGTCAAATAAACAGTCAAGCCCTAAAAAGGTACTGTTTATGCCGTTTATAAAGGTCACCTCGCCCACCCTAAAAACTCCCAAAATTCACTGTTCATGTGGCTTTTGGGAGTTTTGCTATATTAATATTAATTTACCAATCCTCTTTGCCATTGTTCAAGCGAGTCCTTAGTCGAAAAACCACCCAGGGTGTTTACAAAACCAAAAAGGTGAGCGTGCAATTTTGCGTGCTCACCTTTTCTATGAGTTGATTATTTAGCTTTCGGCAAGTATCTTCTTTGCTTTTGACAGCATGGAAAGATAGAGGATATACTGAATTATTGAAAGAATAATAGAAATAACCCCAAGGAAGATGATAATTACCAGCGCAACCTTGCTTCCCCAGAAGATAGAGAAGAATCTGGTCATCAAAGACAACATACCGACCCAGATGATAACTCTGAGCAGCTTAGCGCACTTTTCCGCAAGCTCTGTGTTGAGAAGTTGTCTTGCAAGGTTAGCAACTCCGATCACAACAAGGATAGAGGTAATGAAGGATACTACGCTGTTGAAACCATTTGCAAGATTGTTGACGAACTGATTGCCGGAGAACAAGGCCGCTATTATTGCAACTATGATGTTGAGAACAGCCAGATAAATGATCATCTTGAACGAAGGTTCGTCCTTGGCGGTTTGAATAGTGCCGACGATCATCAAGATCAAAGCAATGATTCCCATTACACCTGCTACGGCGCCGAATACAAGGATGCTGATTGCTAAAACGCTCATGGTTGCATCGTTATCTGATTCGGTTAGGCTTGCAAGTACAACAGATAGGATCAAGAGGATACTTGTTGCAATCAATGCAATAAGATTAAGTATTTCGGCATTGAAAATCTTTTTAATGCCTTTTGCTGCGTTTGGAAATTTCATTGTTCCACTCCTTTTATTATAATTATGGCAATTAAAATGTTGTTTTTGGTGTCAATAATCAACATTCTAATATAATTATTATGCATTATTATTTACTTAATGTCAATATGTTTTTTTATCATATAATAGAATAACATTATGTCAACCATGTGAGTGAGCATACTTTTTCACGGTTTTGCAGTTGAAAAAAATCGTGAAATATGATAACATATCTATATTAAGTATTAAGTGGTGATATTGTTAATGGAAAAGAAAGTATTATTAGCTCGCTGTACGGACAAGTTGTTCGGAGGAATTGATTTAAAATGGTGGAAGGTTATAGCTTTTGCCGTTGCAACAGCATTTTTGACAAGCATATTCCTGATAATCCCGATTTTTGAAAAAACATCGTTCTACATGATGGGCGTTTATTTTGAGGCATGGATATTCTTTGCGGTTATCATTATGTCAAATTGTAAAAAGCCGCTTGAATCCGCTTTAAAAACATTTGTATTTTTCCTTATCAGTCAACCTCTGATATATTTGTTTCAGGTTCCGTTCAGCAGCATGGGCTGGCAACTGTTTGGATATTATTATAATTGGTTTATCTGGACGCTTATAACGTTTCCAATGGCTTTTGTCGGTTGGTATATACGTAAAAAGAATTGGATAAGTTTTTTGATTTTACTGCCGGTGATAGCATTCCTGACATTGATATATGTCGGAGCATTTAGTTTTACATTCAAGCATTTTCCATATCGGCTTATCACGGCGTTGTTCTGCCTTGCGCAGGTAGTTTTGTATCTTTACGCTTTTACTCCCAAGCTGTGGATGAGATTAACCGGATTATTCGTTCCGCTTGCGGCAATCTTGATTTTAACCTTTTGTACGTCGCAGGTCAATATGATGTCCACGCAGTTTCTTCCCGATGAACCGGTGCTTACTGAAGCTGCAGTTGCCTCGACCGACAATACTGACATCGCGACTGTTACCGTTGCTGAAACAGGTAAAGACAGTATGATCCGTGTACAGGGCAACCAATACGGCACAACTGATTTTACAATAAAAGACGGCAAAAACGAATACCGCTATACACTTGAAATCTATGAGGATAATGAGGGTATCGATCAAATACGAATAACCCCTGTTGAATAAGATCATGAGGTAGATATGAATTTAAAGGAAATGAAAATCGGTCAGTCCGCTGTGATAGAAGCGGTCGGTGGGGAAGGGCAGCTGAGGCAGCACTTTCTTGATATGGGCGTTATTCCCGGAACGGAGATAACGCTTGTAAAGCTCGCCCCAATGGGAGACCCTATGCAGTTTACACTGCATGGATATGAGTTGACTCTTCGTATGGACGACGCGGAAAAAATATTAGTCAAGCCAATATCCGAAAAGCATCATAGATCCGTAAAAAAATCCAAGGCAGAAGCGCATCCCGGACTTGGTGAGAAAGTTGGTTACCGTCCCAAAAGCTCTAAATCGCCATTATCAAAGGACTCTAAACTGACCTATGCGCTCGTCGGCAATCAAAACTGCGGAAAGACAACTCTGTTTAATCAGATGACAGGTTCAAATCAGCATGTCGGAAACTTCCCCGGCGTTACGGTCGACCGCAAGGACGGTACGATAAAAGGCTATAAAAATACGCTCATAACCGATTTGCCCGGAATCTATTCTATGTCACCTTATACAAGTGAGGAAATAGTATCCCGCAACTTTGTTTTAAATGAAAAGCCAACTGCTATAATCAATATTGTAGACGCAAATAATGTCGATCGCAATTTCTATCTTACCCAGCAGCTGCTTGAAATGGATATCCCGATGGTAGTCGCGCTGAATATGATGGATGAAGTCACCTCAAACGGCGGATCGGTAGACGTAAATACCCTTGAGGCGCAGCTCGGTGTTCCGGTAGTACCCGTTTCGGCAACAAAGAATCAAGGTATAGACGAGCTTGTTAATCATGCCATTCATGTTGCGCGTTACAATGAAAAGCCATTACGAAAGGATTTTTGCTCGCCCGACGCACGCGGCGGCGCCATCCACCGTTGTTTGCACGCGGTAAGGCATTTGATAGAGGACAAGGCAAAGGCAGCGGATATACCGATTTACTTTGCCGCAAGCAAGGTGGTCGAGGGCGACCGCTTGATCCTTGACCGACTGCAGCTCGAAGACAGCGAAAAAGATATGCTGGAATATATTATCCTGCAAATGGAAAAGGAATCGGGACTTGACCGTAATGCCGCTATAGCCGATATGCGCTATTCTTTTATTCAAAAGATCTGTGAGCAAGCGGTAGTCAAGCCGCAGGAGAGCAAGGAGCATAAAAGGAGCGCCAACATAGACAAGGTACTGACCGGTAAATTTACTGCAATTCCGGTGTTTATTCTTATTATGGTGCTTATGTTCTGGCTTACCTTTGATGTTATCGGAGGTTCCCTGCAAGGACTTTTGGAAAAAGGTATTGATGAATTAACTGTAATCACACGTCATGCTCTGGAGAGCGGCGGCGTGAGTCCGGTGCTGACAAGTCTTATAACAGAGGGTATATTTGTCGGCGTCGGCAGCGTGTTGAGTTTTTTGCCGATCATTCTTGTGTTGTTTTTGTTTTTATCTATTATGGAGGACAGCGGTTATCTTGCGCGCGTTGCGTTTTTCATGGATAGGATAATGCGGAGAATCGGGCTTTCTGGACGTAGTATAGTTCCAATGCTTATCGGCTTTGGATGTACCGTACCTGCTGTTATGTCGTCTCGTACCCTGCCCAGTGAACGAGACCGTAAGATGACTGTCCTGCTGACTCCGTTTATGAGCTGCACAGCAAAGCTTCCGATTTACGCGTTTTTTGTAAATGCTTTCTTTTCGCAATATAAGTGGTTGGTTATGTCAGGTCTATATTTACTCGGGGTATTGACCGGTATATTGATAGCGCTCGTGTATAAGAAAACGATATTTAAGGGAGAGGCAGTGCCTTTCGTTATGGAACTGCCAAACTACCGTTTACCGGGTGTTAAGAACGTTGTTCAGCTGCTATGGGAAAAGGCGAAGGATTTTATACAAAAAGCTTTTACCGTTATCTTTATTTCAAGCCTGATAATCTGGCTGTTCCAGCATTTTGATTATCGTTTCAATTTAGTCACAAACTCACAGGACAGCATGCTGGCTCATATTGCGGGCTTTATTGCTCCGGTGTTTACACCGCTCGGTATGGGGGACTGGAAGATAGTTACCGCCTTGATAAGCGGTTTCATTGCAAAGGAAAGCGTTGTGTCTACTCTCGGCGTTTTGTACACCGGAAATATTGCTAACGTTCTGACCTCGCTGACCGCTGTTTCCATATTGGTATTCAGCCTTTTGTATACCCCTTGTGTTGCGGCGGTTGCCGCTGTAAGGCGCGAGCTCGGAAGAAGGTGGGCGTTAAGCGTTGCTGTATGGCAATGCGTCATCGCATACATCGTCGCTTTGATAGTTCATTGTATATGCATGCTTTGCGGAATGTGAGGAAAATATGAGTGTTGCAGATTGTATTATAATTGCGGTTGTTACCGTTCTTGCTGTAGCGGCTCTGGTATTCATCATAAAAAAGAAGCGTAGGGGACAGGGCTGCTCCTGCGGATGTGAAAGCTGCGCATATAAATGCTCAAAAAGGCAAGAGGACAACAAGAACCTTGTAAAAGAGTGATTATTAAACTGCCGTATCAGTCAGCGGATAACCGCTGATTGATACGGCTTTGCTCTATATCCATCAGCCGGCAGGCAACTGGCTCGCCGGCTACCGTCAACTCGAAAAGGCGTACAAAGACGGCAAAGCGAAGTCGATAGGCATTTCTAACTTTGAGGGCAAATTCATTGACGAATTACAGCACAAATGGGAAATAGCGCCGCAGTTTATTCAGGTAGAAGCGCATCCGTACTTTACCCAAAAAGAGCTGCGTGTCACGCTCGATAAATACGGAATCAAGCTGATGTCGTGGTATCCGCTCGGACACGGTGACAAGAGCCTTATGGAAGAACCCATATTTGCTACGCTCGCCGAAAAGTACGGCAAAACGCCTGCTCAGGTCATTCTCCGCTGGCATACACAGATGGGCTTTGTCGTGATCCCCGGCAGCAAAAACGTCGCGCACATAAAGGATAACCTCAATATTCTCGATTTTACGCTGACCGAAAATGAGATGGCGGAAATCGCTAAGCTCGATAAAAATATGCGCTACTATCACCGAACCGACGCACAGCTTGAGCAATTCGCTTCATGGTGCCCCGAATTTGAAAGAGCATAAGAAAAGTCAAGGCGTGACGGAGTATCCGCCGCGTCTGATTTTTGCAAACACTTGAAAGCATAGCTGCAGTTTGGTATTATGTAACTATCGTTACTTTAAGGAGGAGCACCATGCGCCTGACCGGAAATGAAGATTTAAGAGTAATTAAAACAATAGAAGCCATCAAAAGCGCTTTTGAAGCCCTGATTTGTGAGAAGGACTACAACAAAATCACCGTCAAGGAGCTTTGTGAACGCGCAAAGATAAACAAAAAGACCTTATACCATTATTATGAAACGCTCGATTATTTGCTTGCCGAAATTCAGGCGGAGCTCTCTGAGGGATATCTGGAGCGTGTGAAGGATTTTGTTTTGCCCGACGATCTCGACAAGGTGAACCGCGAGTTTTTCCTTTATGCGTCCGAGCAGGGCTTGGCTTATGAAAAAATCACCTGCGGCGGAACTTATCACGCGATCCGAGATGAGATGACAAACAAAGTGACTGACTCGGCGTGGAGCAAGTCAAAGAAGTATCAGAAGCTCAACGATTATGAAAAGAAGGTTCTGATGGGCTTTATTAATAACGCCGTACTGAACGCATACCGCGAGTGGGTACAGGATGGAAAGAAAATCCCTATGGACGAGGTTATAGAAATCACTAATAAAATTGTCCTCGGCGGCGTAAATGGGTTCTTTAAGTAAGCCGGGAGCCAATCTAATGGATCGAATTGAAACAGCAGTTGAAATAAGAAAAAACCGATGAGCTTTAAAATGGTCAAAAAGTGAAGGAGGACATTATGAAGAATTTAATCATCTACTATTCAAGACGCGGACAGAATTATGTCAGCGGTTCTATCAAAAATCTGGCTAAAGGAAACGCAGAGCTGATCACCGAGTTTATCCAAAATGCTGTTGACGCTGACGTATTCGAGGTCGATACTGTCAAGCCCTACAACAAGGATTATATGGTTTGTATCGAAGAAGCCAGAGCGGAGCTAAGAGCAAAGGCGCGTCCCGAACTGAAACATAAGCTCGACGATATTTCAGCTTACGGCAACATCTTTATCGTCGGTCCCAACTGGTGGGGTATCTATCCGATGGCAATGTACACCCAGCTTGAGGCTCTTGACGTTACCGGCAAGAACGTTCATTATGTCGTTACTCATGAAGGCTCCGGCTTAGGCGGTGTTTCCAAAACGCTGTCTGCTTCTTGCAAAGGGGCGAAGATCGGAAAAAGCCTTGCTGTGCACGGCGGCAGCGCTCCCTCATCTAAAGCGGAGGTAGAAAACTGGGCGAAGAAAGCTGTTGGTTGATTTAACAGTTCTGAAATCATTCCGGAGAATAATGGTAAAACAGTAGTATAAATTTGAGACATAAGATCATCTTTACCGCTAACACTTTGGGCGAATATTATGATAAGATTTAAGGTTTGTTTAAGTTGCCTATGGTATTCTTTCTGTAATAACAGAGAATAAGAGATATGTTTCCCCAAAATATAGAAAGGGGTGATTCCAATGGTTTAGCTTCAGTTATTACTTAAAATAGTCAGAAAAACACTGCTGTATAATAGAAACAGAAATACAGTTGAAAGGAAGGTAAAAATGAAACACAAACTCATTCTCGCCGCCTCGCTTGCGGCAATATTATCCGTCTCCGCTTTTGCAACATCCGTTTCCGCGGCGACAACAAGCAACAATCAGGCAGCTGTTGAATCGTCAACCGAAAACAATCAAAAAAGAGGACAAGCTAAGAAAGAAAAGGTTGCCGAACCCGAAAATGCCATCGGCAAGGACAAGGCAAAAGCCGCTGCCTTGAAGGAAGCCGGTATTACAGAGGACAAGGCTGGAAAAATCAAGACACGAGTCACAAAGCTCGATGACGGCACTGTGGTATACAAGGTAGGATTTACCTCCGGCAATAAGTATTATTCTGTCAAAATTAATGCTCTCACCGGCGCGGTAGTCGATAAGACGGAGCAGAGTGCGGAAGAACACGAAGCTTCAAAGCCTCACGGCAAGAGCGAAAAGAAAAAAAGGTTGCCGAACCCGAGAACGCAATCGGCAAGGAAAAAGCGAAAACCGCAGCCTTGAAGGAAGCGGGCATCACCGAGGATAAGGTTGAAAAAATCTAGGCGCGCGTCACAAAGCTCGATGACAGCACTGTAGTATACAAGGTCAGCTTCACCTACGGCGACAAGTATCACTCCATCAAAATCAACGCCCTAACCGGTGCGGTTGCCGAAAAGAAGATGCAAAGCGCCGAGGAACACGCCTCGTTGAAAACACACAGTAAAGGCGACGCTACTAAAACAACCAACTCAACCGAAAGCACAAAAGCATAAGTAATTCGACCTCCGATCGGGAAAACCTGATCGGAGGTTTTTATAATGTATCTAAAGATTTAATTTATAATGACTACTATAAACAAAAAAGAAAAAGAGCAGTCCGAAAACTACTCTTTTTGGTGCAGGTAACAGGAGTTGAACCTGCATGAGCGCAATGCTCACATGGACCTGATGGTTACACCACGTCGGTGAAACCCTGTTTTTCCCATTCCTATGCGGTTTGTTGAGTGTAGTATAGCATAGAGGTCCGGAGATGTCAAATGGGAATCCTGATTCGTGACGCGATTGAGAAATATATAGAAAAGCACGGGAAGATTTAAATATGAATAAATCAAGATTAACTATTGATTAATTTTAATAATAATGATAAGTTGATAAATAAAGTTAAGCCTTATCTGATATTTACGGGTACTATCCATGCGGACGAAGGCTGTCCG
>CAMHCD010000078.1 GCA_946183545.1 uncultured Clostridia bacterium | reverse complement strand
CGTTCCTTGCGGTTGATTTTGATGTAACCGTCCTTGATGAGCTTACATTCGCGGACGTTAAAGGATTTGGGACCCACGTCCTCGGGGACGTTGTCGAGCTTGACCTTAAGGGTGCGCGCGATCAGGTTGTTTTCGACAACCAGACCCTTGCCCTCCGGGGTTTTGACGATTGCGCCCACCTTAGGCGTGTGCTTCAGCAGGTCTGTGTACGCCTCCTGCTCGTACTTAAGGCAGCACATAAGTCTGCCGCAGGTGCCGGAGATCTTGACCGGGGAGAGCGACAAGCCCTGTTCCTTAGCCATTTTGATCGATACAGGCTGGAACTCGCCCATAAAGCGGTTGCAACAGAACGGTCTGCCGCAAATGCCCAGTCCGCCCAGCATCTTGGCTTCATCGCGAACGCCGATCTGACGCAGCTCAATGCGCGTGTGGAACACAGACGCAAGGTCTTTTACAAGCGCACGGAAGTCCACTCTGCCGTCGGCGGTAAAGTAAAAGATGATCTTGCTGTTGTCAAAGGTATATTCCACGTTGACAAGCTTCATTTCGAGCTTATGATTGGCGATCTTTTGCTCGCAGATCTTATACGCTTCCTTCTCTCGAATATGGTTTTCCGCCTGATGGTTCAGGTCCTTTTCCGTGGCAATACGGATGAGTGGCTTGAGCGGCTGTTTGATTTGGTCGTCGGGGATGGTCTTGTTGGGTGTAGCGACCTCGCCGCATTCCAGTCCGCGCGCGGTCTCTACGATCACCATATCTCCCTTGTTGAGTTTATTATTGAGCGGATCAAAGTAATATACCTTGCCCACTTCTTTAAATCGTACTCCGATTACCTCTGCCATGATATCCTCCTGAATTCTCCGCACAGCCATGTTGTGAGGAGGTTGATGTTCACGTTTTGTTTTATAGTTCCGGCGGCGCTGTCGCACAGCTGCGCCATTTCGATAAGCTTTTGTTTTGTGAAACGCGCCGCAAGCTTTGACGCGAGCTCGCGGTCGGCGATAGGCTCTGCGCCGCACAAAAGCGCGGTCGCGTCTCGCAGCAGAAGCTTGACCGCAGCCAAAACAGCTTCCGCCTGTTTTTTGTCGGAAAGCACGCGCAGGGCGAGCATCAGCTCATATTCGCGCGGCGATAAAATACCGTTCACGATTTCCCTTGCGGGAGTCAGGGCGGCTTCCTCGGGCTGAATGCTGCCCTTTAAGCGCAGCACGGTGCAGCGCGAACGGATGGTGATCAGCAGGCTTAATGCGCTCTGACAGATCAAAATAAAATATACGTTGCGCGGCGGTTCTTCAAGCAGCTTTAAAAACGCGTTTTGAGTTATGTCGGTAAACCGCGCGTCCGCCTGTTCAAATATATAGACCTTAGCATTTGCTTCGTTTGGGATAATATACGCGTCCGCAATCAGCGAGCGCATAGCGTCAATGTCATAGGTGTTGCTTTTGTTGGTAGTTTTGGGGTAATTGATATCGGGATGTGTTTTGCTTTGCGCCTTATGACACCCGGCGCACTCGCCGCAGGGTTTGTCGTCTGCGGTGCATACGGCGTACATCGACAGCCATTTAGCTGCCTGAGCCGCCTTTTGAGCGTCGGCGCTCTCGATTATAATAGCGTGGGGAAGGCTGCCCCTTTTGCAGAGCGCCTCCAAAACATCGCGCGTATTTTGGTCAAAATCAAAACCGTTCGTGTTCATTACTTATTTAACCCTACAATGTTGGTAACTATATCACCCTTGTCGGTGATGTCGATATAGCCGTAGCTTGCGCCGTAGCCGCTGCAGTGACCGGGGTTCATGATATACAGCCCGTCATCATATTCATTGAACGCGGTGTGGGTATGACCGTACAGCAGAATATCCGCCTTTGCCTCGCGCGCGGCACATACCATGTTGTATATGCTGAACTTAGCCTGAAACAAGTGTCCGTGAGTGATAAACAAGGTTTTGCCGCCCAAGCTGACGGTCTCAACGGGCTGCAGAGTGCTGCCGAAGTCGCAGTTGCCGCGCACTCCTATCACGGTTTTGTCGGGCAGGACGTTCTTGATGTATTCAAATTGATCCGCTCCGTCGCCGCAGAATACGACTGCCTCAGCCTTTGGTTGGGCGTTGATTGCGCGCATGGCGGAATGTAAATCGCCGTGAATATCCGATAAAACTAAAATTCTCATAAAAACTCCGTTCTAAAACCGCTCAGGCTGCATAGTATGGAATGAGGTGGTTTGATGTCTGAAGAATACAATCAACTTATGGGAACGCTGGCACGGCAGCTTGGAATGTCTCGGCAGGAAATTCAGGCTGCCGCCGATAACGGCACGCTGAACGATCTGCTGCAAGGCAGTCAAAACCCAAACGCGCAGCAGGTCAGCCGGATCTTAAGCGACCCGCAGCAAACAAAAAAGCTGCTGCAATCTCCCGAAGCGCAAAAGCTGATGCGGATTTTGCGCGGAAGCCAAGAATAACAACGCCGACAATCGGATGAATTGCGTCTGCGGCGCATGAAAAGGAGGGATTAACCGTGGCAGACATGCAGGAGCAGATCAGCCAAATATTAAACGATCCCGAGGCGATGCGTCAGGTGCAGAGCTTGGGGCAAAGGTTAGGGTTGAACGTAACGCCGCCTGCCCAAAGCAGTCCGCCTCCCGTACAGGAGTCCGGCGGCGATGTGTCGCGGATGCTCACATCCCTTGCGCCTATGCTCAGCCGCAGTGCCGCAAATGATGAAACCGCAGCATTGCTCAATGCTCTGCGCCCGTTTTTGAGCGAGGAAAAATGTAAAAGACTCGATCAGGCGCAGCGCATGATGAAGCTGATAAAGCTGATACCGCTGATAAAGGACAGCGGACTTTTTATTTGAGAGCTGAGAGTTGAGAGTTAAGAGTTAAGTGAAGATCCGTGCTCGACAATTATCTAAACTCTCAACTCTAAACTCTAAACTCTATTCTTGTGTGGTGATTTTTTGCCGAGCTTTGAAGAGGAAGCTTTCGCGCGGGCAGCGCAGCTGCATCGCAAGGATGACAAACACGGCGAGGCACATCGTCCTCCGCCCGTCAAGCCCGAACCTGCTGATCCGGAACCGCCCAAGCCGCAGCCAAAACCAAAGCCCGTTTCGCCTAACCTGATGGAAACGCTGTTCCGCGACAAGGACAAAAGCCTGATTTTGCTGCTGCTTATGCTGCTTATGGACGAGGACAAAGACCCGTCACTGCTCTTTGCGCTGGCGTATTTATTGATGTGATCAGCGGATCTGACCGTTGCCCTTGATAATGAACTTGCTGCTGGTCAGCTCGTTTAAGCCCATGGGACCTCTGGCGTGGAGCTTCTGGGTGGAAATGCCGATCTCAGCGCCAAGTCCGAACTCGCCGCCGTCGGTAAAGCGTGTGGAGGCGTTGACGTAAACCGCTGCTGAATCCACGCCCGCGGTAAAGCGGTTGGCGGATTCGTAGTCGGAGGTGACTATGCACTCGCTGTGACCGGTGCTGTATTTTGCAATGTGGTCGAGCGCGTCGTCAATGCTGTCCACGACCTTGATAGCTAAGATATAATCCAAGAATTCTCTTGCGTAGTCGTCCTCTGTAGCGTCGATCACGCTGTCGCCCAAAATAGCCTTGGTGCGTTCGCAGCCTCTGATCTCAACATTTTTGGTGTCAAGCGCAGCCTTGATGGAGGGGAGGACTGCTTCGGCGATGTCCTTATGGATAACAACGGTTTCAATAGCGTTGCATACCGAGGGACGTGAGGTTTTTGCGTTGAATACGATATCGGTAGCCATCTTTACGTCTGCGCTCGCGTCTACATAAACATGGCAGTTGCCTACGCCGGTTTCAATAACAGGCACCTTGGCGTTGTTGACCACGCTCTTGATAAGTCCGGCGCCGCCTCTGGGGATAAGTACGTCGAGGTAATCGGTGAGCTGCATAAGCTCTGTCGCGCTCTGACGCGAGGTGTCCTCGATAAGCGCCACGCAGTCACGCGGTAAGCCTGCCTGTTCAATAGCGTCGCGCATGACCGCGGCGATAGCCTTGTTGGAGTTGATGGCTTCCTTGCCGCCTCTTAAAATCACAGCGCTGCCTGCCTTTAAACAAAGTGCCGCTGCGTCGGAGGTGACGTTGGGACGAGCCTCAAAAATAATGCCGATAACGCCCATGGGAACAGTGATTTTTTCGATCTGCAAGCCGTTCTTAAGAGTTCTGCCCTCAAGCACCTTGCCTATGGGGTCGTTTTGAGCGGCTACCTGAGTTACGCCGTCAGCCATGCCTTCGATGCGTTCTTCGCTCAGACGCAGACGGTCAAGCAGACTTTCGGTCAGTCCTGCCGCCTTGCCGTTTTCAATGTCGATATCGTTTGCGGCTATGATCTGCTGCGCGTTTGCGCGCAGTGCGTCTGCTATCGCGTACAGAGCGGCGTCTTTTTTTGCTCCCGCGTTCATCAGCACACGTGAAGCCTGTTTTGCGTTTTGTCCCATTATTTCAAGAGTTGTCATTGTATTGATCCTTCTTTCCGAAAAATATATTTTGTTTCGACCCGATGTCGATGAAGTTTATCCTGCGGTCAAACCTTTCCATAGGCGGAGAAAGCGCCCACCGGCGCCTATTTTTGAGCCAAAAATACCGTGCCGGGACATTCGCCGTCAAACACCTGATACAGCAGGTTGGGGTTCTGCCCGTTGATGACGTGCACCTCTATCCCGCGCTTGGTGGCGTAGTCGGCGGCAAACAGCTTGGTTATCATGCCGCCCGTGCCTCGGTTGGAGCCTGAGCCGGCAGCCATCTCGGTTATGTCCTTGGTGATTTTGGTGACGATGTCGATTTTTTGCGCGTCGGGATTTGTGCGCGGATTGGAGTCGTACAAGCCGTCGATGTCGGTCAGAATAACCAGCCTGTCCGCCGCGACGATTCGTGACACGATGGCTGACAGCATATCGTTGTCGCCAAAGTTGTTTCCGTCCAGCTCGTCGATAGCGACCGTGTCGTTTTCGTTGATGATGGGGATTATGTCCATCTCCAAAAGAGAGTCGATGGTGTTGTACACGTTTTCGCGCTTGGAGTTGGTCTCGACCGTGTCGGCGGTCAGCAATATCTGCGCTACGTTGTGGTTGTACTCGCCGAACATCTTATCGTACATAAACATAAGCTCGCACTGTCCGATAGCCGCCAGCGCCTGCTTCTTCTTGGTTTCGGCAGGTCGGCGCGACAGCCCTGTTTTGCCCATGCCTACGCCGATAGCGCCCGATGATACCAGTAATATATCCTCTCCGCTGTTGTGCAGGTCGCAAAGCACCTTGCACAGCTGTTCGATGCGGCGATAGTTGATTTTTCCGTTTTCATAAGTCAGGGTGGAGGTTCCCACCTTAACGACCGTTCTTGTTCTTCTCATAATTACCCCTGTTTTCAGTTACTGCATAATATACCAAGCTTTATTATAACACAAAACGCAAAGGACTGCAAGAATATAATTAACGGATCGCCGTAAGCAATAAAAATATAAATTTTATTATATACATAAAACAGCTATGGAAGGAAAACTCCATAGCTGTTGCGGCTTGTATGTATTACTTCAGTGCTTTCAATTGGTCGCGTCTTGCGTAAATCACATTGAGGACATAAACGGTTTTTTCGGTTTCGTTGATCCAGTAATAAATATAAAAATTTTTATATATGGTTCTTCGGACACCTTTGGAATGCCACGGTTCATCCGTAACAGGCGCAACAGCGGCAGGGAAAGTATCAAGCTTTTCGATTTCTTTGCGTATTCCGCGAATATATTTTAAGGCTGTTTCGGGCTCTTGCAGAGTATAGGCAATGTAGCTTTTGAGTTGCGTTAAATCAGCTGCAGCGTCAGGCGTGATAATGATACTATACCGCTCCATTATGTCATATCCTTTTCCAGTTCATCAAAAAACTGTTTGGAGGAAACACCCTGACCGTTTACAGCTTGTTTGTAGCTGTGCTGCAACATGGCGTCATATTCTTCTTTTGTCATTGAATCAAGCGTTACAGGCTCCGCAGGAATGGTCAGGTCAAAAGGAACTCCGTGCTTAAAAATGATTTGGCGGTAAAGAGAATTTATAACGACCGAAACAGGTATGCCAAGCTTTTTCAAAATCTCTTCTGCTTCTGTTTTGATATCGGATTGGACCCTTGCGCTTACTGTTGCATCTTTAGTCATGATTATTAAACCACCTTTCACTTATATTGTACAACAATGTCATGCGATTTGCAAGACGTTTATAGATTTCTGCAAATAAAAACGGACTGCCGGGTGACAGTCCGTTTTGGTTGCGATCGTTATTTGTAGTTGGTGGATACCTTGATCCCGTTTATCAGGTTGCCGTTGTCATCGCAGTATTTCTTTTCGCTCAGACCGGTAATAACTACCCAGTTCGTTTTAGGTGTGGTTGAGCCGGCGCCGACTACCTCGTATTCTACGGTCAGGAAAGCGCGGTCGCTTGTGTAGTTGTAGCCGTTGAGGTTAGAGCCGTTGAAAAGGATCTCCTGATTGAGATTGTAGTTGAGCATACCGCTGTTGCCGGCGGAGTTTTCCAGACGTGCGGTTTTGACCTTGAGATATTTGCTGTCGTATTTGATGCCGCCCTGGAAGTTCAGCAGCTTTTCGGGAGCCTGTAGGTTGTAGGTGCAAACAACTGTGTCACCGACATTATAACGCTTGCTGCCGATCTTTAAGCTGCCGGAGCCTGCTTCGGATTTTTGCGCTGAGCTCGACTGCTTACTGCTTGACTGTTTGCTGCCGGATTGGGTGCTGCTTGATTGCTTACTGCTTGACTTCTGGTTTCCGGCAACGTCCTGAGCGCCCGATTGCTTACTGCTCGATTGCTTGCTGCTTGACTGTTTGCTGCTGTTTTGCTTGCTGCTGCTTTGAGCGTTGCTGCTCTGAGCAGAGGACTGCTTGTTGTCCGCTTTTGATTTTGGCAGTGTCGCGCCGGTAGTAGCGCCCTGTTCGTCAAGAATATTGCCGTCCTTGTCGACCGCTACCGTCTCACCGGTGGCTTCGCCCTTCTTGTCCAGTACGTTGCCGCTTTCGTCAACCGTAATTCCGTTTACCTCATAGGTTGAGATCTGTGTTTCATGGACGACCTCGGTAGCCTTGACGTCTTTCTTTTTGCCGCCGCAGCCGGTCATAACGCTGGCTGTAAGGATCGCCGAGGCTACAACAGCGATCAGCGATACTTTGAAATAGAATCCTGATTTTGAAGATTTGTTCTGCATTTTGCCACTTCCTTTATGTTATTTCGATTGCAAGTCATATACCTTCCTTGCCACGCTATTTATTATATCAAACAATTTCACAAAAATAAAGCCTTATTTTAAAATACCTAAAATTTAGAACAAAAACCCTTGATTATGTGATAATAAAGTGATAAAATGAAAATAAAGAAACATTTTATTGTAAATGTCAATTATTTGTGATACACAAAAACAAAAGATTATTTATATTGCGATTTTATGCTGTTTTTTTAGATTTAGGAGCAAGGCGTAATTCGTATCGCGAATCAAAAATCAAAGGGAGAGAGTCATTATGAAGAAAATTTTAGCTTCCGTGTTAACGCTTGCAATAGCTGCGGGTTCCGCTGTTATCGGTGTATCCGCTCAGGCTTCCCCGATGGGCGACGTCAGCCTTGACGGTCAGGTGTCGATAAAGGACGCGACCACCATCCAAAAAGCCTGTGCCAGCTTGATTGAGCTGAGCGGCAACCAGCGCAAGCGCGCCGACATAGACCAAAACAACAAGGTTAATATTTCCGACGCTACCGCTTTGCAGCGCTCGCTGGTGGGTCAGTTTGAAATGCCCGACCTGCCGCCGGATCCTTTAAGCGACGATAATGTTGAGAACAGCGGCAATCTGGCAATGGCGGATTTTTCCGTCAGGCTGTTGCAGAGCCGCAGAGAATCAGACAGCAACGTGCTGGTGTCTCCGCTTTCTGTTATGAGCGCGCTCGGCATGACTCAAAACGGCGCAAGAGGCAGGACCCTGAGCCAGATGGAGCAGACGCTCGGTATCTCGCGCGATACCCTCAACCGTTACTGCAAAAGCTACGGTAATAACGTAAACAATACCGATCGAAATGACGATAAGCTTGATATTGCCAATTCGATTTGGTACAACGGCAATTATCAGAATATGTCCTTGAATCAGGACTTCAGGAACGCGGTGACGGATTACTACAAGGCTTCCGTCAATCAGCTGCCCTTTGACAACGCCGCAACGCAAAAAATCAACGGCTGGGTCAATGATAACACTGACGGTATGATCCCTAAAATTATTGATGAGGTGGATCCCTTTGCGCTGATGTACCTTGTCAACGCCCTCGCCTTTGACGGCAAGTGGAGCGAACCGTTTGATCCGGAATACCAGGTTCACAGCGGCACATTTACCAACGCCGACAAAACGACCTCTTATGTCAATTATATGACCTGTGAGGAGTTCAGTTACCTCAGCGACGGCAAGGCAACGGGCTTTATCAAGCAATTCACCGATCATAACTATGCCTTTGCCGCGCTTGTTCCCAACGAGGGCACGTCGCTCGACACCTACGTAAAGTCGCTGACCGGCAGCAAGGTGCGCTCGGTTTTGGAAAACAAAAAGAGCGAAAAGACCGATATTTATCTGCCGAAGTTTAAAATCGAATACGGTGTAGAGTTGTCAGAGACCTTGAAGTCGATGGGCATGGTCAACGCGTTTGACCCGGCAACGGCGGACTTTTCCAATATGATCAACAGCTCGCCGGTTCGTCCCTACATCAACCGCGTTATCCATAAGACCGCCATCGACGTTAACGAAACAGGCACAAAGGCGGCAGCGGCAACAATAGTAGAGATGAAGGACGGCGCTACTCCCGAAGAGCCTCACAAGGTCAAGCTCGACCGTCCCTTCCTTTACATGCTTATCAATACCAAAACAAATACTCCGTTCTTTATAGGAACGGTGGATACATTCAATAAATAAGGAGTAATGAAGTAATGAAAAAAGTTTTAGCTTCCGTTTTGGCTGTTGCGCTCGCTGCCGGTTCCGCAGTTGTGGGTGTATCCGCGCAGACATCCCCTATGGGCGACGTAAGCCTTGACGGACAGGTGTCCATAAAGGACGCCACCACCATCCAAAAAGCCTGTGCCAGCTTGATTGAGCTGACCGGCAACCAGCGCAAGCGCGCTGACATCGACCAAAACGAAAAGGTCAATATTTCCGACGCTACCGCTTTACAACGCTCGCTTGTCGGACAGTTTGAAATGCCCGACCTGCCTGCCGATCCTTTAAGCGACGAAAATGTACAGAAGGCAGGAGACAACGCGATGGCGGATTTCTCGCTTAAGCTGTTGAAAAGCTCCAGACAAAAAGACCAAAATGTTTT
>CAMHCD010000077.1 GCA_946183545.1 uncultured Clostridia bacterium | reverse complement strand
ATATACAAAGACCTCGGAAACAACCACAGAAACGCCGAAAGAGTTTATTAATATCATTAATACCCTTATTCGCTTAAACGGTTTAGAGGTCGAAATTTGCGGTTCTTGGATATGGGTAAGCGGTAATACCAAAGAACACAAAGAGGTTTTAAAACAGCTTAATTTCAAATTCGCATATAAGAAAAAGGCTTGGTATTATCACAAAGACAAATTCAGAAAGAAAAGTCACGAGGAATTGACTATGGACGATATAAGGGATATGTTCGGCTCTCAGAAGTACGAACACAAAGACGAGGACAACAAAAAGCTCAAAGCCGCAGTGTAATATATTAGTATAAGGTTGAGGGAGCAAAACGCTCCCTTTAATCTATATTCCCACCTTCCCACCCTTGAAGCAAAAAAAGCCCGCAGCAGCGTAAACTGCTACGGACTTTCGCAATTACTTTTCGCTCATATGAACACATAAAGATGTATCGCCATAGTAAAATTCAACATGAATGCTTTTGTTGCGCATCAAATCATCCGCGTCAACATCACTGTATTGTTCCAGATGAGCTTCAATCGCTTTCTGCAACATCAGCAACTGAGCTTTCTCTTTTTGCATTGAAATTCCTCCTTTCCATTGCTCAAATGTAATTCACACATAAAAAGTACGCTTATTGCTCCTTTCTAATTATTTCAAATCAGTGCGCACTGGATTTGTTGATTTTATTTTAGCAGAAATAACCTAAAAAAAAAATAAAGTAATATTCTCAGTTGAAACTATTATATATCGAGCGAACGGTTCAAGGCTTATTTAAGCCACTTTTGAAAAACATATTACGCAAGAATAACATTTCAGTGTTTGACAGCGTTCTGAATATCGGACAACAGCAAAGCTCACAAGGTTGAGGGAGCGAAACGCTCCCTTTAATCTATATTCCCACCTTCCCACCCTTGAAGCAAAAAAATAACCCTCTGCGGGTAAACAGAGGGCGAAGCGAAACAAATCCTTTGTGTATGGTTCTTTTGTTTTTTTATTTTTTGGGGGTTATTTTGTAGGTTTACTTGTAGGTTTATAAGCCTACATTTGCTTAATTGTTGGTTTATCTCGTTGCAGTTTCTTTTCGTCAACTTTTCTCAACTTAATTTTCAAGGTGCTCAAAAACCCAGTGTTTAAGCCGTTTTTGAAAAGTTTAAGTTAAGTTAAAGAAAAAGAGAGCGGCTTAAGATAAACCACTCTCTATGGTGCCGGTGACCGGACTCGAACCGGTACGGTATCGCTACCGGCGGATTTTGAGTCCGCTACGTCTGCCAATTCCATCACACCGGCATAGCGCGCTGTTTGAGCGCAAGAGTTATTATACAATACTTTTTTTGAAAAATCAAGCCTCTGTGCAAAAGTTGTTAAAAAAGCTTTTAGTATAATTCTACTTTAGAATTAAAATTACAAGTTACCTAAAAAAATACAGAGAATCAGTTCCTTTTTGTTTTAACCTCAAAAATTTTGTTTTAATTCTAATACGGTTGCTAAATTTTTAAAACTATTATATAATATATGGTGTATGAGTATTTTTAACACATTAAATCAAGTTCATTGACGGAGGATTTATCATGGAAAAGAAAGAGCTTATGTACGAAGGTAAGGCAAAAAAGGTTTTCTCGACCGACGACGACGCGCTGTGCATTGTGTCCTATAAGGACGACGCCACCGCGTTTAACGGCGAAAAGAAGGGCACTATCGTCGGCAAGGGCGTTGTAAACAACCGCATGTCCAACTTTATGTTCAAGCTGCTCGAGGAAAAGGGCATTCCCACCGACTTTGTGGAGGAGCTCAACGACCGCGACGCGCTGCTCAAAAGAGTAGAGATCGTGCCGCTGGAGGTTATTGTCCGCAATAAGGCAGCAGGTTCTTTCTCAAAGCGCTTCGGCGTTCCCGAGGGTACGGCGTTTAAAACTCCCACTTTGGAATACTGCCTCAAGGATGACGATCTCGGCGACCCGATGATCAACGACAGCCAGATCATTGCTATCGGCGCCGCTACCAAAGAGGAGCTTGACACCATCGCTGCTTACACCCTTAAAATCAACGAGGTCATGAAGGAGTTCTTCAAGGAGTGCAACGTTGATTTGATCGACTTCAAGATCGAGTTCGGCAGACTGCCCGACGGCACTGTTATTCTTGCCGACGAGATTTCTCCCGACACCTGCCGCTTCTGGGATATGGACACGCAGGAGAAGCTCGATAAAGACCGTTTCCGCCGCGATATGGGCGGTGTTGAAGAAGCCTATGCTGAGATGATGAAGCGCGTAGGACTCGGTAAATAATTCCTTTACGGAATTTTAAAATGTATGAGCGGATGGTGAAATCTTGAATAATTCTTTCGATCATTACGCAAAAGAAGGGCTGCACGAGGAGTGCGGCGTATTCGGAATTGTCAGCGACGGCTCCTTGGATCCTGCCTACGCGTGTTATAACGGACTTCTGGCTTTGCAGCACAGAGGTCAGGAAAGCTGCGGCATCGCGGTGACCGATGAGGGCGTCATTGATTATCATAAAAACATGGGACTTGTGACCGAGGTGTTCAACAACAGCATCCTCGATTCACTGCGCGGACAGATGGGCATTGCCCATGTCCGCTATTCCACTGCAGGCGGCTCTGTGCTTGAAAACGCACAGCCGCTTGTTATGCGTTATGTTAAGGGCACTCTGTCGGTGGCGCATAACGGCAATTTGACCAATGCGGTGGAGATCCGCCGCCAGCTGGAGCAGAAGGGCGCGATCTTCCAGACCACCATCGACTCCGAGGTCATTTGTTACGTCATCGCGCGCGAACGCTTGAACACCCATTCTGTTGAGGACGCAGTGGCGCGTACAATGCAGACCATCGAGGGCGCGTATTCGCTGCTCGTCATGAGTCCGCGCAAGCTGATTGCGGCTCGTGATCCCCACGGTTTTAGACCTCTTTGTATGGGCAAGCTCAACGGCACCTATGTATTTGCAAGTGAAAGCGCGGCTCTCGACGCCTGCGGCGCGGAGTTTGTACGCGACATTGAGCCCGGCGAGATCGTGGTAGCGGACAGCAACGGCGTGCGTTCCATCAAGCCGGAGTTCCCCGAAAAGAAAAAGTCTATTTGTATTTTTGAATATATCTACTTTGCGCGCAGCGATTCATTTATCGACGGCGTAAGCGTCTATGAAGCGCGCAAGCAGGCGGGCAGGATCCTTGCCCGCGAGTTTCCCGTCGAGGCTGATATGGTCATCGGCGTTCCCGAATCGGGTATCGACGCGGCGATCGGCTACGCCGAGGAAAGCGGAATTCCATATGAAAAGGCGATCGTTAAGAACAGCTACATCGGACGTACTTTTATCAAGCCGAGCCAAAAGGAGCGCATGAAGAGCGTGCGTATCAAGCTTAATCCTATAGGCGACATGGTCAAGGGCAAGCGCGTTGTCATGATTGACGACAGCATTGTGCGCGGAACGACAGTAGACCGTATCGTCACCATGCTGCGTGACGCCGGCGCAAAGGAAGTCCACATGCGCATCAGTTCGCCGCCCTTTATGTGGCCGTGCTACTACGGCACCGACATTCCTTCCCGCGGAGAGCTGATCGCCTGTAACCATACCATCGAGGAGATCACAAAGCTCAGCGGAGCGGATTCCCTCGGCTATCTGCCCGTCGATTCGCTCAAGGAGATGCTCAACAACGCGCCCGTTACCTTCTGCGACGGATGCTTTACCGGCAAATACCCTGCCGCCATCACGCATGAGATGTTCAAGGGCAAGGAGCGCGGCGGCATGAATTTTGACAATAAGTGCGTCGGCACCGAAAGTTAAAGGAAAGGAACAACTATGAGTAAAGATTGCTACGAATCTCCCTTGTCTGCGCGTTACGCGAGCAAGGAAATGAAATATATTTTTTCGCCCGACAAAAAGTTCAGAACCTGGCGCAAGCTGTGGATAGCTCTTGCCGAGGCGGAAATGGAGCTCGGACTCCCCGTTACACAGGAGCAGATCGACGAGCTCAAAGCTCACGCGGACGACATCAACTATGAGGTCGCGCAGGAACGCGAAAAGCTGGTGCGTCATGACGTAATGAGCCATGTTTACGCCTACGGTGTGCAGTGTCCCAACGCAAAGGGCATCATCCATCTCGGCGCAACCTCCTGCTACGTGGGCGACAACACCGACATCATCATCATGACCGAGGGTCTGCGTCTGGTGCGTGACAAGCTGATCACCGTTATCCGCAACCTTTCTAAGTTTGCCGAGCAGTATAAGGCGCTGCCCACTCTGGCGTTTACCCACTTCCAGCCCGCCCAGCCCACCACCGTCGGCAAGCGCGCAACCTTATGGCTACAGGAGCTGCTGATGGACTTAGAGGACGTTGAGTATCAGCTTTCAAAGGCAAAGCTGCTCGGCTCAAAGGGTACCACCGGCACACAGGCGAGTTTTTTGGAGCTGTTTGACGGCGATCATGCAAAGTGCAAGGCGCTCGATCAAAAAATCGCCGAGAAGATGGGCTATAAGTCCTGCTTTGCGGTGTCGGGTCAGACCTATTCGCGCAAGCTTGACTCTCAGTTTTTGAACGTTCTGGCAGGCATTGCCCAGACCGCGGCAAAGTTCTCCAACGATATCCGCCTGTTGCAGCACTTAAAAGAAGTGGAAGAGCCATTTGAAAAGAATCAGATCGGTTCCTCAGCTATGGCTTATAAGCGCAACCCCATGCGCAGCGAGCGCATCGGTTCTCTGTCGCGCTACGTCATGGTCGATGTGCTTAACGGCTACTTTACCACAGCTACCCAGTGGTTTGAGCGCACGCTCGACGACTCAGCCAACAAGCGCCTGAGCGTTCCCGAGGCGTTCCTTGCGGTGGACGGTATCCTGTCGCTGTTTGCCAACGTTGCGGACGGACTGGTGGTATACCCCAAGGTCATCGAGCAAAGACTGCGCAAGGAGCTTCCCTTTATGGCGACCGAAAACATCATGATGGACGCTGTAAAAAAGAGAGGCGCCGACCGTCAGCAGCTGCATGAGCGCATCCGCGTACACTCCATGGCGGCATCCAAGGTCATCAAGGAGGAGGGCGGCGAAAACGACCTCCTGCAAAGAATCGCGGCGGACGACGCTTTCGGCGTTACGCTCGAGGAGCTCGAAAACATCCTTCAGCCGGAAAAATACACAGGCAGAGCCAAGGAGCAGACAGAGGACTTTTTGGCGGAATGTGTCGCTCCGGTACTGGAGAAGTACAAGGATATTGAGTCCGATAAACCTGAAATCAACGTATAATTCATATATCAACACCTTATATAAAGGAGAAACATCATGGTAAAAGCAATCGTAGGCGCTAACTGGGGCGATGAGGGCAAGGGTAAGATCACCGATGTGCTCGCCAATAACAGCGACATTGTCATCCGCTTTCAGGGCGGCGCAAACGCGGGTCACACCATCATCAACAACTACGGCAAATTCGCGCTGCATCAGCTGCCTTCCGGCGTGTTCCATCAGAACATCACCAACATCATCGGCAACGGCGTGGCGTTCAGCGTTGAAAACTTCGTAAAGGAAATGAAGGAGCTTCAAGACCGCGGCGTTCCCGCTCCCAACATCATCATTTCCGACCGCGCGCAAATCGTAATGCCTTATCACGTTGCGTTCGACTGCTACGAGGAGGAGCGTTTGGGCAAGAATTCCTTTGGCTCCACCAAGAGCGGCATTGCGCCCTTCTATTCCGATAAGTATTCCAAAATCGGTTTCCAGATCAACGAGCTTTACGACGATCCCGACTCATTAAAAGAGAAGATCCGTCACGCTTTGGAAATCAAGAACGCAATACTTGCAAACCTGTATCACAAGCCTGCTGTCACAGAGCAGGAGGTGTTTGATAAGCTGATGGAGTACAAGGAGCAGCTTGCTCCCTATGTGGGCGACGCGTTCACCTTTATTCACAACGCTCTTAAAGAGGGCAAAAACATACTGCTGGAGGGTCAGCTCGGTTCACTTAAGGATACCGATTTCGGCATTTATCCCATGGTGACCTCATCCAACACCATCGCAGGCTACGGAGCTGTGGGCGCGGGTATTCCGCCTTACGAGATCAAGGAGATCATCACCGTTGTCAAGGCGTATTCCAGCGCTGTAGGCGCAGGCGAATTTGTATCCGAGATCTTCGGCGAGGAAGCCGACGAGCTGCGCAAACGCGGCGGCGACGGCGGCGAGTTCGGCGCTACCACCGGCAGACCGCGCCGTATGGGTTGGCTTGATTTGGTCGCTACCCGTTACGGCTGCATGGTTCAGGGCGCAACTCAGGTCGCCTTTACCGTGCTCGACGTACTGGGCTATCTTAAAGAGATCCCCGTATGCGTCGGTTACGAGCTCGACGGCAAGGAAATAGACTACTTCCCGTCTACCACAAAGCTCAAACGCTGCAAGCCCATCCTCAAAACATTAAAGGGCTGGAACTGCTCTATTTCCGGCATCAAGAAATATGAGGATCTGCCCGAGGAGTGCCGCGCGTATATCGAGTTTGCCGAGCAGCAAATCGGCGTGCCCATCACCATGGTCTCCAACGGCCCTGCGCGTGAGGACATTATTTACAGATAATAAATAGGGGAGACCCTCGCGGTCTCCCTATTCCTATTAAATCTACAGAAACAGGTGAAAGCCATGAACCGTAAAGAAACCGTAATCGTACTTGACTTCGGCGGTCAGTACAATCAGCTTATTGCGCGCCGTGTGCGTGATAATAACGTCTATTGCGAGATCCTGCCATATACCACAGACATCGAAACTATCAAACAGCTTGCGCCAAAGGGCATTATTTTTACCGGAGGCCCCAACAGCGTCTATGACGAGAGCTCTCCGCACTACACACCCGAGGTGTTCGAGCTCGGTATCCCCATTTTGGGCATATGCTACGGCTGTCAGCTGATGGCTCACGCGCTGGGCGGCAAGGTGATTTCCGCTGCGGACGATTCCGTCAGCGAATACGGCAAAACCGAGACCAATTATGATGTGCAAAACAACGTGCTGTTTCATGACTTGCCGCAAAACGGTATTTCATGGATGAGCCACCGCGACTATATCAGTCAGGTGCCGTCCGGCTTTACGGTTACAGCGACCACAAAGAACTGTCCGGTAGCTGCAATGGCGAACCCCGACAAAAAGCTGTACGGCGTGCAGTTCCACCCCGAGGTCAACCACACCGAGCATGGCAGCGACATGCTGCGTTCTTTCCTTTATAACGTCTGCGGCTGCAAGGGCGAATGGAAAATGGACAGCTTTATTGACGACACTGTGGCGCAGATCCGCGCACAGGTGGGGGATAAGGGCGTTGTGCTCGGACTCTCCGGCGGTGTGGATTCCTCCGTTGCGGCGGCGCTTATCAGCAAGGCGGTTGGCAAGCAGCTCACCTGTGTGTTTGTCGATCAGGGCTTGATGCGCAAGGACGAGGGCGACTTTGTGGAGCAGACCTTTACCAAGCTGTTTGATATGAACTTCATCCGCATCAACTGTCAGGATGAGTTCCTCTCAAAGCTTAAGGGTGTGTCGGACCCCGAGGAAAAGCGAACCATCATCGGCACTGAGTTTTACAATGTGTTCTGGAATAAAATTCGCGAAAGCTACGGCAGCGGCTTTTTTGCGCAGGGCACCATTTATCCCGACCGCATTGAAAGCGGCAAGGGCGACGCGGCAAAAATAAAGACCCACCATAACCAGGTAGGCGTGCCGCAGGATATTCACTTTGAGGATATCATCGAACCGCTTAAAGACTTGTTCAAGGACGAGGTGCGCGCTGTGGGCGAAAAGCTCGGCATCCCGCATGAACTGGTATGGCGTCAGCCCTTCCCGGGTCCCGGACTCGGCGTGCGTGTTATCGGCGAGGTCACCGCTGAGCGCGTAAAGATTTTGCAGGACGCGGACGCTATCCTGCGTGACGAGATGGACAAGTGCGGCTACGCGGACAAGATGAGCCAGTTCTTCGCAGTACTGCCGGGCGTGCGTACCGTCGGCGTAATGGGCGACGCACGTACCTACAGCGAGCTTGTCGCTATTCGCGCCGTAACAACCGATGACTTCATGACCGCAGACTGGGCTAAGATACCTTACGACATCCTCGGCAACGTCAGCAACCGCATCATCAACGAGGTACCGCAGGTCAACCGTGTAGTTTACGACATCACCAGCAAACCGCCCGGAACGGTGGAATGGGAGTAAAATTCTAAATCAGAATAATAAATCAACGTCGCCAACCGGGTTAACATCTGCTTGGCGGCGTTTTTTTGATGACCATTTATCCTCAAAAACCGACCACTTATTGAAAAACGGTGGATTTGATTCCTTGCATATGATATACTTTAGTCAGCAAAGGAGGAAAACACAATGCAGGTAGAGATCAAAATAGACGACAACTGTATTGAGCCTAAGGTGATAATCATTACCGATAAGTTGACTGATGAAATCAACGACATACTCAATACGCTTTCATCAAAAACACCTGAGGTGATTACGGGCTTTTATAACGATTTAGCGGAAATCTTATCGCCTGATGATATTATCAGAATTTACGCAGAGGACGGTAAGATTTTTGCTTCGGTCAACAGCAAAGAATACATACTTAGACAAAGATTATATGAGCTTGAGGAACAGCTCAATAAGTATAGCTTTGTGCGCATTTCCAACTCGGAGATTATCAATCTGAAAAAGGTACGCAACTTTGATTTGAGCTTATCGGGTACGATTTGCGTTACGCTGTCCGACGGAACGGCAACATATGTTTCAAGACGCTATGTGTCAAAAATCAAAAAGGTTTTAGGTTTATAGGAGGTAAATTATGAAAAAGAAAGTTATTCTGCGCAGCCTGATCGGTGCGCCTATCGGTTTAAGCATCAGCTTTATCATCACACTTATCATTTCGGTAATAATCAACAAGGGAGAGTATTATCCTGTAGTGCCGCAGTTGACTGCTCTTTGCGGCAATGAGCTGAACGCCGTCGTAATTCAGACGATATGCTCTTTACTTTACGGAGCCGCTTTCGGAGGAGCATCGGTTATCTGGGAAATTGAAAACTGGAGCCTTTTGAAGCAGACGGTAATTCACTGCCTTGTCATTTCCGTAACAACGTTGCCGATCGCTTATTGTATGTACTGGATGCCGCATAGCTTTCTGGGAATAGCAGGCTATATCGTCATCTTCTTCTTCATTTATTTTTTCATTTGGTTTGCTCAGTACTTTGCTATGAAGAAAAGGATTCAGGAGTTTAACGATAAAGTAAAACAGAATGATTAAGAAGAACAGCCGCAGGGATGAATAATACACAGCCCTGCGGCTGAAACATTGTCAAAATCAGGATATTCAAAAGGACGACAAATGGCAGAAAAAGATGATTTATATTGAAATGAGGGTTTCACAAAATCCTGATTTTCAAAGGATTGCTTTCTTCCATCATTTGATATTTGAAAAGCAAGTTAATG
>CAMHCD010000076.1 GCA_946183545.1 uncultured Clostridia bacterium | reverse complement strand
CCTGTAGGTGTAGTAGGTGTTGACTATGTCGCCTGTAACGGTGGCAGTCCAAACACCTGTAAATTTGTCATCCTGCTCCAGCTTGGTCATTTGAACGCTGCCGAGATTCTTTGCGCCGGGCTCGGAATCCGAGCCTGTTGCAAAACGGTTAAGAGTGACCTCTGTTGCGTTCGGCGACCACAGCTTGAAAACGGTCTTTTCGGGAGAATAGTTAGCTCCCAAATCGTCTCCGTCATACCTGTATTCTGCGTCCAAAGCATGGGCTGCTTCGGCATAGGGATTTGTGGCAGCGCCTGTTTCCCCTGCTGCGGGAGCGGCAAAAGCCGAAACCACGCCGGATGACGCAAGCATACATACAGCAAGCGCGGAAGCAAGAATTTTCTTTGTGCTTCTCATAAATTTCCTCCTTGATATTATGCGGCAATGCCGCTGTTTATCCGTCGCGATGCGGCGGTTTTTTACTTGTGATACTCAGTCTCCGCCGCAGGCTGATCGGTAATATCCATAGCAGCGCGCAGCTTCTTTTTACGGTTGATGCTCGACATAACGGCAGACACTATGCAGAGCGCCAAAATAACTCCGGCACCGATGTATACATACACCAGCATATCCGCAAACGGATCCGGCTGGGTGGAATAGCGGAACAATACGTTGACTTCTCCCTTTTTGAACACTCCGATCGAATCATTGGGAATGTCGATCAGGTTCATATCCTCATACTCGTTTTGCTGAGCGACATATTCCTGCCCCTCCTCCCCTGTCAGGGTTTTGGTATCGAGGATCTTGCCTGTATCGGTCATATAAACAAGATTGACCCAGCATTTATCCTTGTTCTTTTTGTCGATCTGCTTATAGTAGTATGTTACCGTGATATCATGATTTGGCGTATCTCCTGCGCCGTTTTGCGGAAGCTTGTTGAGCATAAGCGCGTAGCCTTCCGCCTCCGGAAGCTCGGGGGTGTAGTACTTGTTGCCCTCACGGTTAGTGATCACATAATCGTCGGACAGCTCTTTTTTGGTCTTTTCATCCACAAATTTTATTGTGATGGTAGACATTTTGCCGTTGTATTTCTCAACAAATACGTCTGCATACTTGACCTCGGGGGTAAACTCACCCATCATATCGCCTGAGGAAGACTTAATATCGTAGTTCAGCGACTGAACTTCCTTGGCTACATCATAGCTTGCGCCTACCGCGCCCGACAGGACCTGAGTTTTGATTTTGTCCTTTGACTTGTTATCATAGTAATTTACAACAACGACGCCCTCGTCATCCTCGATAGCGGCTTTGTCATAGCTTGCTTTATCGATAAGGATCGCCGCGGAATGTGCCGCTACCTTTACGCTGCCCGAACAGGTGCCGAGATTGCGCAGACCTGCGGTGTTTTCGTCAGCGATCTTGATCCACTCGCCGTCAACGGAAATATTCTGCTCCTTATCGGAGCCGTTGAACATTACGCACGCGCAGTCCCATGCATTTGCCTGAGTGTTGGGAACTTTGAAAGCGCACACGCCGGCAGGCATGTTTTCAAACGAGGTTGTCTGAGCGGCAGTCGTTGCCGTAGGATCGGAAAACGCCGCAAAATTCTCTCTTATTTTAAGCAGACCGCGGTAGTATTCTATAAGGTCGCTGTAATCGTTAAGATTTTTCCAGTCGAGTTGGTTCTCCTCTCTGCTGGAGGCGTAGGAGTTTTCATCGCCGTCCTTACTGCGCGCGAACTCCTCGCCGCCGAGGAAAAACGGTATGCCCTGAGAGGTGAAGATTATGGCAGCCGACAGCTTGTTCATCGTTACCAGTTCTTCATGACGCTTGCGGTACTCCTTGTTATCGAGTACGGAATCCACAAGCTTGTCATACAAGCCCTCATTATCATGACATGAGGCGTAGTTAACGCATTGAGACGGAGCGTCCGCCCAGCCGTTGACACTCATTCCGAGGAATCCGTTGCGGATACCCGACCTGCTCTTGCCCGTCTGGATAAAGCCGGGCTCATTTCCGAACACACTGCCCTTTACGGCGTCGCGGATAGTATCGTTGAACGCGCCTATACGGCTGTCAAGCGCGGTCATGTTCTGCTGGTTGGCAAGAACGGTATCCTTGTCGCAGGCGGTCTGGAGATTCCAAGCCTCACCGTACATTATAATGCGCTTTCCGCTGCCGTCCGCATAAAGGTTATCGAGCGCGCTGCGTATCTCATTCATAGTGGTTACGTCATGCAAGCCCATCAAATCAAAGCGGAAGCCGTCGATATGATATTCCTTAGCCCAGTAGGTGACAGAATCGATCATATATTTGCGGAACATTAGGTGCTCCGAGGCGGTATCGTTGCTGCAGCCGGAACCATTGGAAAAGCTGCCGTCTGAGTTCATACGGTAGTAGTAATTAGGCACGGTATACTGGAACCACGAATCAGTGGAATAGGTGTGGTTGTACACCACGTCCATAATTACGCCGATTCCTGCGTTGTGCAGTGCCTGGATCATCTGCTTACATTCTATTATACGGACATTGCCGTTGTTCGGGTCAGTAGAATAGCTGCCCTCGGGAACGTTGTAGTTAACAGGGTCGTAGCCCCAGTTATACTGCTTCATGATGTCCTTGCTCTCGTCAACCGAACCAAAGTCATACATGGGCATGATCTGTACGTATTTGACGCCGAGCTTTTTGAGGTAATCCACACAGGTAGAGGTGCCGCCCTGAATGCCGTCAACGGTGGTGCCCGTTTCGGTGAAGGCGGTGAACTTGCCGCGGTTCTTTTCGGACACGCCCGAAGACTTGGATGAAGAAAAGTCGGCAACCGAGATCTCCCATACGCTGGCATTTGTCTGGTTAGCCACATAGACGTGCGCGTCGTTCTCCCATCCCTCGGGATTTACGGCTTTGGGATCCACTACCATACTGCGCTTGCCGTTTACGCCGCAGCCGCGGGCATATATATCCGCTGTTTGCTTTACGCTCTTGCCGTGAGCCACGGTATAGGTGTAGTATTTACCCGCCAGATTTCCGGGTATTACAGCCTCCCAAACGCCCGTTGCCCTGTTGAGCGTCATCTTTTTTGTCTTTATCGACTTGCCGTCTTTACCGTCGTCATAGATATCAAGGGTAACGCTGCTCGCCTTGGGCGACCAAACCTTGAACGCGGTTTCGTTTTTATCATATGTAGCGCCCAAATCATTTCCGTCATAAGCCAGCTTGTCGAGCTCTGCGGCATATGCCTGATAATCAGCGGCGCCGATTGCCTGTAAATCCGTTGATACGACTCCTGTAAACATAGCTATAGTCAATACTCCTGTCAATAGTTTTTTTAAAAGCAATTGTATGCCTCCTGATAAGCACATTTATTATTTATTTTATCACAAAATAGCATTACATTTAATTCTAATATAGAATTTAGTATTCATCAAGCATGTTTTAACTGTAGAAAATTGCAGTTGATTTTAGTGTATTTTGACGATAACAGAGTAATGAGCCATATATAAAAAATGCCATCCGCAAACTGAGCCGCGGATAGCATTATGATTATTCATTGTTTTCCAGATATTTGTCGATTTGATCCTTGTCCCAATCCGCTAAATCGTCCACACCGGCAAGGTATTCGTTGTGGTGCCTGACCTCATGGTGGAGGATACGAACCAGCTCGTTATATATCCTATCCTTTGGCAAATGACCGTAGACGCGCTCGATGGAGCCATAGTAAAAAACAATGGCGTTACCGAGTGAATTACGTATGTACTCGCCCAAAATCAAAAGGTCGTTGTTCCTTGCCTGCGGATGGACCTTGGACTGAGGCAGCAAAGACAAACCGCCGTTTAAATCGCGGTAAAGCTCATAGGGCATGCTGTCTGCAATTTCGTCGAGCATTTGACCGCACTCTTCAAAAGTCAACATAATTCTAATAAAGAAAATTAATAATCAAGGTAATCCTTGAGTTTTCTGCTTCTGGAGGGGTGACGGAGTTTTCTGAGCGCCTTAGCCTCGATCTGACGGATACGCTCACGGGTAACATTGAACTCCTTGCCTACTTCCTCGAGCGTTCTGCTTCTGCCGTCCTCAAGACCAAAACGCAGCTTTAGAACCTTTGCCTCACGGGGAGTCAAAGTAGAGAGCACGTCGGAGAGCTGCTCGCGGAGCATTGTATGTGAGGCGGCGTCTGCGGGAGCAGGCGCGTCGTTGTCGGGGATAAAGTCGCCGAGATGGCTGTCCTCCTCCTCACCGATAGGCGTTTCAAGAGATACAGGCTCCTGAGCTACGCGCATGATCTCACGCACTTTATCAACGGGCATGTCTATTTCCTCCGCAATCTCGTCGGGAGAAGGCTCGTGACCGTTCTGATGGAGCAGCTGGCTCTGAACCTTTTTTACCTTGTTGATGGTTTCAACCATATGAACGGGGATACGGATGGTACGCGCCTGGTCTGCAATAGCGCGTGTTATAGCCTGACGGATCCACCATGTCGCGTAGGTCGAGAATTTAAAGCCCTTGGTGTAGTCAAACTTTTCGACAGCCTTGATAAGACCCAAGTTACCTTCCTGGATCAGATCGAGGAACTGCATTCCTCTGCCCAAATAGCGCTTGGCTATGCTTACCACAAGGCGAAGATTGGCTTCGCTCAAACGCTGCTTAGCGGAAACGTCGCCGTCCGAAATACGGATAGCGAGCTCAACCTCTTCCTCACTTGTAAGAAGCGGTACGCGACCGATCTCCTTTAAATATACCTTTACAGGGTCATCGGTGGTCATATTCTGATCGGCTGCCGGGGTGACGCCGTCCTCGCTTTTGCCGTCGACCATACCGAGGTCGATGTCCTCGATTTTGAGTTCTTCCATGTCCTCAACGATCTCAATGCCCTGCGATTCGATGGTATCATACAATTTTTCCAGCTTTTCGGGATCAATGTCGAGCTCGCCGATAGCGTCCAAAATATCTTGGTTGGTCAGTTGACCCTTTTGCTTACCGAGCTCCACTAATTCCTTTACTAACGAACGTTTTTCCTGCTGTGCCATACTGTCTTTCCTTTCCGCTACTTCTTTTGAGCATTAAGATATTGTTGAATTTCCTGAGCCGACATGTTGGAGATATCCTTCTTTGTCGGCTTGCCGCTCTCCGACAGTATCACATTGATGTACTCATCAAGCGAACTGCGTGTGTCGGCGATCGTACTGTGTTTATGGATGATTTTATAGATCCGCGACCGTTCCTCCTCCGTAAAATCGGCGTTGAGGTTATTCATGGGGTCGAGTCCCTGCTTGATACGGTCGAGCATATATATGTAATAGCGCTTCATCAGCTCGTTTTGGAACCGGTCTGCGCTGATTTTTCCGTCGATATACTCCGCTGAGTCGGGATTGCGAATAAGATAAGCCACAAGAGCTTCCTCCGCCGAGGAGCTTCGCGGATTTTGACTGCGACGGATATCGAACCGGTCTCCCCTGCCGCTCAGTTCGTTTTGGATACGGCGCGCTTCCTTCTTTTCGTAATCACGGTTTTTACGGCGGTTGATTGAATTGACCTGACGGGTGAAGGCGGCTTTTTCCACCTCAAACTCCTTGCAGATCTTTCCGATGTATACATCGCGCTCGATGGGGCTGTAGATAGCGGCGATGACCTTTGCCGCCTCCTCTAAAAACTGCACCTTGCCGTCGGCTGTGCTCAGATTATATGAGGATTTTATTTTTTCGAGCCTGTATTCAACGTCGTTGCCGCTTTTGTCGATCAACGATTTAAAAGCAGCAGCGCCGTCCGCGCCGTTTGATTTGATGAACTCATCCGGGTCTTTTCCGCTCGGAATTGTCAAAACCCGCACCAAAAGCCCGGCGCCGCGCAGAATAGGGATGGCACGCGCCGTAGCCTTTTGACCGGCTTCGTCGCTGTCGTAACAAATTATCACCTCGTCGGCGTAACGCTTTATAAGCATAGCCTGCTCGCGTGTAAGAGCGGTGCCGAGGGTAGCAATGGCATTTTGGAAGCCTGCCTGACTGACGGCAATAACGTCCATATATCCCTCGCAAAGGATCAGCGAGCGTGAGCCCGAGTTTTTTGCGTTGTTCAGCGAAAACAGATTCTCGCTCTTTTTGAACACAGGGGTATCGGAGGTGTTTAAATATTTAGGCTTTTCGTCCGTCATTATCCTTCCGCCGAACGCTATCACGTTGCCGCGAAGGTCGATGATAGGAAACATAACGCGGTTGCGGAAACGGTCGTATACCCCGTGACCGCTGCGCTGCTTGACCGCTAAGTTTGCAGCGACAAGCTCGCTGTCGGTAAAGCCCTTTTGCTTTAAGTAATCGCAGAGCGACGACCAGTCTTCATCAGCAAAACCAAGACCGAAATGACGGATCGTGCGGTCTGAGAGCATTCTGGCGTGGAAATAATCAAGACCCGGTTTTCCGTGCGGTGCGTATAATGATTTATAAAAGTAACGCGCCGCCTCTCGGTTAGCCTCAAACACACGGGTGCGCAGCCGGCTCATGCTGTCGTCGTAAGAGTCCTCGGGGATCTCCATTCCGGCGCGCTGAGCCAAAAATTTGACCGCTTCGACATAATCGAGGTTCTCGATTTTCATTACAAATGTTATAACGTCGCCGCCGACTCCGCAACCGAAGCAGTAAAACGAACCGTTTTCGGTGTAGATATTGAACGACGGGGTTTTTTCTCCGTGAAACGGACAGAGTCCGACCATGTTTCTGCCGCGTCGCTTCAAGCTGATATAGGACGACGCAAGCTCCGTCAGATCGTTGCGCAGTTTCAGCTCCTGCAAAAAGCCCTCGGGAAACGCCACCGAACTCCTCCTTTCAACTTTCTAATAGCTATTTACGCCTAAATATTTATAATTCCTTTAAAAAGTTTCAAAAGCATAATATTTTTCTTCTTCGCCCTCAGCCTGAACCTCGCCGGAAGTCATATCGGCAAGCTTTTTGTTCAGTCCCGCAAGCAAACCGGGCTGAATATGGAAGCAAAGCGTAACGTCGGTTTCGTAGACGGTATCGTCGATCACCGCTCCGGTTTCAATTACCGCGGCGCTCACCTTGCCGTATTGGGTATAGCTGCATTGCAAACGGCAAATAAGGCAGCTCTGCATCGTGATAACTCCGGCTGCGTTGAGGGCTAACTTTGCACCCTGAGCATAGGCTCGTACCAAGCCTCCCTTGCCGAGCAGCACTCCGCCGAAATAGCGCGTTACCACTACACAAACGTCCGTGACCTCATTTTTTGTTATAACATCCAGCACGGGCATTCCGGCAGTACCCGACGGTTCACCGTCGTCGCTGTATCGGCGCAGGTTTCCCTGCCGCAGCGAATACGCATATACATTGTGACGCGCGTCCCAGTGCTTGGAACGGATTTGCGCGATAAACGCCGTCGCCTCCTCCTCGGTAGCGACAGGCTTGCAGTAACCGATAAACCGCGAGCGTTTTTCCGTAAATTCATCCGCCGCTTCGGTCGCAACGGTTTTATAATCAGCAGACATAGTATTATCCTTTTATTCTTATAAAGTGAAAACAAGGCGACACATCCGTGCCGCCTTAGTCGTCTGAAAAATGAAATTACTTTTCGATGTTGAAGCGCTTTTTAAATCTGTCAACACGTCCGCCTGTATCAACAAGCTTCTGCTTACCGGTGTAGAAAGGATGACACTTGGAACAAATTTCAACACGGATATCTTTCTTAGTTGAACCTGTCTCGATAACATTACCGCAAGCACAAGTAATTGTTGTCTGCTCATAATTAGGATGGATATTCTCTTTCATTGTTTTCACCTACTTACTTTACACAAATAACAGATTGATTATACTACATTCGTTTACAAAATGCAAGTCTTTTTTTTATTTTAGTCCGCATTTTTTAATAAATACACTAATTGTATTCCGCAAACTCCTCTAAGCACATGTTGAGGGTGCGCATTTTTTCGGCGTTTTCCCGTCCGACATAGCGAAAAACCGAGGAAGACGCGTCGCGGTGAGTCAAGTCCTCCTTGCCCTTTGGAAAGCGCAGGATAAAGCCGTAACCGATACCCTCGCGATCCAAAAACGCCTTTGCTTTGGCGTTTTGAGTATCAAAGGTAAGCAGCATGCCGAGCTGCGCCTCGCTCTCCCCTGCTTTTCCAACGCGTGCAGAGGCGATGGCTGAAGCCTTGACAAGCGTATACTTGCCGTCCTTATTGACCTTGGCAAGCTCCTGCTCAAAAAGCTTCTGCTGATCGTCATAGCTTACATAGCCCGAACGGATATTAAGCTCTATCCCTTTTTTCTTTGCCTCGCTAAGCATAGCCTGCAAATCTTCGAGCATCACTTCGTTGACCTGTACTCCGTTGCAGGAGGATAACGCGGGTACGGTTCCGCTGTCGAGAGGATAGCGGCTGCTGACGATCTGCAGCAAAAGCTCGCTGTTTTGCTCCTTGCTGACCGCAGACTGCTTTTGATTCGGCTCCCCGTTCGATGATAAAACACATTGCGTCACGATCAACGCGACAGCTCCGGCTATCAGCAGCACCGCCGCGACTATCAGCCACGCCAAGCGCCTTCTTGAACGCATAGGCTTGATCTTGCCCGTTGCATATGACTCCATAGCCTGTCTGCGCCGCCGCTTTGACTCGTTGTAACGTTGTTTTTCGGACGGGGTTAGTCCCATATTACACCTGCTTACTTAATTGTTTTTGAATCGATTTCTTCCTTTGCCATAGCAACAAAATCACTGAGCTGCATAGCGCCGAGGTCGCCCTCTTTTCTGTGACGAACTGAAACGGTATTGGCTTCGATGTCCTTGTCGCCGACAATTATCATGTAAGGCACCTTCTCAAGCTGTGCTTCACGGATCTTATATCCGATCTTTTCACTTCTTCCGTCGACCTCTACGCGCAGTCCCTCAGCCTCAAGCGCTTTCTTGACCTCGTAAACATAGTCAAGGTGTCTGTCTGCGACCGCAAGCAGCTTGACCTGAGTAGGAGCAAGCCACATCGGGAACGCGCCTGCGTACTTTTCAATGAGCAGCGCAAGGGTTCTTTCGTAACAGCCGATGGATGTGCGGTGGATAATGAAGGGGTTCTTCTTGACGCCGTCGCGGTCAACATATTCCATGTTGAACTTCTTTGCAAGATACGGGTCGATCTGAATGGTGATAAGAGTATCTTCTTTGCCGTATACGTTCTTGATCTGGATGTCAAGCTTTGGACCATAGAAGGCAGCCTCGCCGATTCCGATTTGATAATCGATGCCAAGGTGATCAAGGATCCTTCCCATCATTTCCTGAACCTCGTCCCATTCCTCAGCGGTACCGATGTACTTTTCACGATCTTCGGGATCCCACTGTGAGAAGCGGTAGCTTACATCCTCATACAAGCCTACGGTTTTAAGCATATATGCTGCAAGCTCGACGCACTGACGGAACTCGTCCTCTAACTGATCGGGGGTACACATAAGATGTCCCTCGGAAATAGTAAACTGACGTACACGGATCAAACCGTGCATTTCACCCGA
>CAMHCD010000075.1 GCA_946183545.1 uncultured Clostridia bacterium | reverse complement strand
GCGAAAAATATCCTCGCAAAATATAAGTCTACTTTCTATCAGGAATTAGTATAACAAAACGGCTCAGAACCCGAAATAGGGTACTGAGCCGCGTTTTTGACTATAATGAGGTTATGATTCCGGCAAGGAATTTTTGTATCATCGTTGCGTCGTTTATGTCCGCCTTGCCGTCGCCGTTTACGTCGGCGGCTTTCAGCCTGTCGCCCGTCAGCGTCGTCAGCTGTGCGGTGTGCCGCTGTACCGTTGTGGCGTCGTTTATGATGACCGTGCCGTCGCCGTCAGCGTCGCCCATAAGCAGGGGAGAGACCTCGCGGAACACGCGCAGCGAATCCAAAGCCTTTCCGTTTGCGTCAAAGAAGGCTTGATTGTCCACCGCCGAGCCGCCGTAGTATTTGCCTGCGTCCCCCGGGTCGTATTCGGAGGCGTAGCTTGAAGCCCAGCCGCAGCCGTACTGCTCCCACAGCGCTTTGTTATGGTCGTACTGTTCGGTGTAGTCGCCGTCGGTTTTTCCGGTGATGTCGCCCACGGTTATCCATGCGCCCTCCCAGTAGCACACGCCGATTCCCTTGCCGCCGTAAACGTTGTTGACAGCGTCCATAACGGAGCGGACTTCGTTAGCCTGTCCCTGCTGATCAAAACTCCACAGCAGGTCGCTGCCGGTGTTGTTTTGGTTGGCGTTCACCGTGTTTTCGTGACCGTCGGAATCTTCAAAGGTGTTGGCGTAGGAGGTCTCGGCAACCATCGTGTATTTGCCGTAGGTCTTAGCCACATAGCTAAGCTGAGTGGTCAGGTTTTCCAAGCTGCCGTGCCAGTAGGGGTAGTAGGAGGTGGCGTATACGTCGTAATCAACGTTGTAGTTGTTGAAGGTGTCGGCTAAATATTTTACCAAGCCGTCGCGCTCGGGGTTGGTGAAGTGGAGAGCGACAAGCACGCTGCTGTCGAACGCGCGTACCGCACGGCTGCCCGCGTTAAATAGCGTTGCCATGTTTGCGGCACCTGATTCGCCCGCAATTCCGTTGTTTGTTTCGTTGCCTATCTGTACCATGCAAACGTCCGCACCTGCGGTTTTTAATTCCGCAAGAGAATTAAATGTATAGTCATAAACCGCCTGTTCCTTTTGGGACAAGGTCATGCCCGCCCATGCCTTGGGAGCTTTTTGCTTGCCGGGGTCAGCCCAAAAATCGGAATAGTGGAAGTCGACCATCAGCCGCAGCCCGTACTCAGCCGCGCGGCTGCCGATCTGCTTTGCGGCTTCCAGATCATTGTTGCCGCCGCCGTAGCCGTTGCCGTTCGCGTCAAAGGGATCGTTCCAAATCCGCACGCGGATCGTGTTGACGCCGTTGTCGGATAGTATTTTAAAGAGATCCTCAGCCTTGCCGTCGGCGTTTTTAAAGGTCACGCCTGCCTTCTCCAAGGAAATAACGCTCGACACGTCCATGCCGCGGATAAAGTCGCCGTAGTTAAAATCGACAGGGTCAACGTGCACGGTGCTCTTCGCCTGCGCCGCCATAGGGCAGAGCAGCAGGCAAGCCGCAGTAAGTAAGGTTAGGATGATTTTTATTCGTTTCATAGAACCGCCTCCGTTTCTATATCTAATATAACGCGTTTGACATTAGATGTCAATTGTATTATTTTTGAGAGTTGAGAGTTTAGAGTTTAGAGTTTAGTTTTGGTCGGGTAGATAGGTTTGTTTTGCAGAAACGTAAAATTCCCGACCGTATTAATATAAATACAATCGGGAACCGTTGGTTTTTTATTTTGCCGTGCTGTCTACACGACCTTCATTGTTAATTGTTAATTGTAAATTGTTAATTGTTAATTATTCATTACCTAAATCCGCCGCCGTTGGGATCGCCCATGCCTCCGCGCATGCCGCCGCCCATTCCGCCGCCGCCCATCATCTGGTTGGTGATGGTGTCGGTTTCTTCGCCGTTGACTATCAGTGTGCCGCCCGACTTGGTGGCTGTTCCGTCGTAGTCAAAGGGAGACTGCGCGGTGATGTTGAAGGTGCCGCCCGTAATAGCAAGGTCGCCGTTTGAGTCGATGCCGTCGGTGTCGCCCTGACCCATGTTGATGGTGATGTTGCCGCCGTTGAACTCAGCCTTTACGGAGTAGGAGCTCGACTTGGTCGTGGCGTTGATACCGTCGTCGGATGCGGTTATGTTCAGCGTGCCGTCGTTGATCTGTACATAGGTGGCTTCAACGCCCTCGGCTGAGTTGGTGGTGATAGAGCCGCCGTCCATCTGCGCTATGGTTGTAGCGTGGATACCGTCGTCGGCTGCCGTAACGTCTATTGTGCCGCCGCTGATGTAGAACCAGCCTGTTGAGTCGTCGTCGCTGTTTTCAACGTGGACGCCGTCTTTTTGACTGTTGATTGTGACCTTGCCGTCCGCGACAGCAACGGATTCGTTCGCTTCAACAGCGTCTGCTGCCGATGTGATATTCAGGGTGCCGCCTGTGATTTTGAGGTCGTCCTTGCCGGTGACTCCGTTTTGGGTGGAGCTGATGTCCAGCGTGCCTAAGCCGTTGAGTACCAGATCATCCTTGGAGAAGATGACCGCGTCAGTGTTGGTGTCGCCGTCGGCGGTGAAGGTGCCGGAGACGGTCAAACTGCTTGAGCTGTCCTTTGAGGTGGTCACAAACACCTTGTCGGCGTTCTTGACGTAGATGCAGGGTGCGGAGTCGTTGGTGATAGTAGCGCCGTCAAGCACTATCTGGACCTTGGCGCTGTCGTCCGCATCCACGGTGACGGTCACGTTTTTGGCGCTGCCGCTTATCACATACACGCCCTCGGACTTGATCTCTATGTTTTTGCCGTCGCTGAGCGTTTCGGTTTTGGCGCCGCTCAGGTCGGCGGTCTGGGTCAGGTCGCGCTCGGTAAACAGGTCTGTGGTGTCTATAGCTCCGTTGCTGTTTGTGTTTGCCGTGGTAACAATGGATTCGGAGTTTGAGCCGTTGCTGCCGCCGGATTGCTTGACGGAGTTTGTTGCGGTTTCCGCCTGTGCGGCGGTTGTGTTGGCTGTGCTGCTGTTTCCGCTGTTGCATGCGGTCAGTGAAACGGCGAGAAGAGCTGTTATAATCAATGCTGTCATTTTCTTTTTCATAATGGAACCTCCGTTCTGTTTATTGTGTCTGTAGTATATGCCGCAAAGCTGAAATAAAGCTGAAATAAAGATGAAAAACTCCTGAAACTTCAATTATTTATGTTATTCTTATAATTTCAATAGAATAGTGAGTTATATGTTGACAGAAATTGATAATTATGCTACTATGGGATTGACACCTAATGGTGCAAGAAAATTTTAGGAGGCTTGAATGAGGTTGTTAAGAGTGAGTAAAGCTTTTTTGCAATTCAATTAGTTGATATTCCTCCCGGAGCCTTATGCTTAGGAAAACGGCAAAACGCCGCTGAAAAACAATAAGATCACGGGCAGACAGGATGATCGCTTTCCTGTCTGCCCGTTTTGATTTTTATTTGAGTTTACGCAGAAATCATGACCCGCCGTTGATGAAGCTTACCGGTATGACAAGCTTTTTAAAAGGCGGAGAAAGCGTACGCCGACGCTATTCTGCTTTGATTTTTACAAACTGCTCCTGCATGTAGGCGTAGATGTCATCGGACACGTCAGCAAAGGTGTAGCACTTGTTGAGGTAATCCTCGCTCGGTACGGTCAGCTCGCTTTTCTTGATATCGTCGGGCAAAAGCTTGATAGCCTCGTCGTTGGGGCAGCCGTAGCGCAGATACTTGCAGTTTTCCGCCGCGGTCTCGGGCTTATGCATAAAGTTGATGAACGATTCGGCGTTGTCCTTGTTTTTGCTGCTCTTGGGGATGCAGAACGCGTCGTAAAACAGGTTGGAGCCGTCCTTGGGGAGAACGTAGTCCAGATCCTCGTTTTCCTCCATCATCATGGCGATGTCGCCGGCGTAGTAGGGGGCAATAGCCGCCTGGCTGCTCTCCATCTCGGTGAACACCTGATCCATGACGTACTTTTTAAGCAGGGGCTTCTGCTCCTTGAGCTTTGCGGAAGCCTTGTCGATATCCGCCTTGGTAAACTTTTCGCCGGGGTTGATTCCCAAAATCTGCATTGCAATAGCCATCGCGTCGCGGCTGTTGTTGATCATCAAAATGTCGCCCTTGAGGTTTTTGTCCCACAGCGCGTTCCAGTCGGAGGGCTTTTCCTTGACCTTGGTTTTGTCGTAAACCATAGCGGTAACGCCCCAGCTGTAGCATACAGTGTACTTGCCGTCGGGGTCGCAGCTCAGGTTCTTAAAGCGCTTGTTGATGTTTTTGTAGTTGGGGATGTTGTCGTAGTTGATCTCGAGCAGCATTTTTTCGCGGATCAGCTTGCTTATCATGTACTCCGACGGAATAACGATGTCGTAGTTGTCGTTGCTGCTTTTGAGCTTGTTGTACATCTCCTCGTTGGTTTCGTAGGTGGTAAGGTTGACCTTTATAAGGGTCTCCTTTTCAAATTCCTTGATAGTGTCCTTAAGATCATCCTGACCGTTTGCAAAGTAATCGCCCCAGCTGTATACGTTGACCTCGCCGTTTTTGCCGACGGTATCGCCGCCGCAGCCGGTCAGCAGTGCAGCGGATGAACAAACGATAACCGCGCAAAGCAGGATGGATAAGATTTTTTTCATAATTGTACCTCCCAATTTTAATTATTTTTCATTCTTCATTTTTTCCTCGTGCCTGTCGCGAAGGTTGATGATGACCATTATCACGATAATCGCGACGAAGAGCAGGGTGGACAGGGCGTTTATCGTCGGCGGTATCTTTCGCCTGAGCATGGCGTAGATCTCGGTGCTCAGGTTTTGGAATTTTGCGCCCTGGGTAAAGTGGGTGATGATAAAATCATCGAGCGAATAGGTAAAGCTTATCAGCAGACCCGACACGATACCGGGCATCAGCTCGTGGAGCACTACCTTAAAGAAAGCCTGCCACTCGTTGCAGCCCAAATCTCGCGCGGCGTCATATATGCTCCTGTCCATGTGTCGCAGACGCGGCATAACGTTGAGCACCACAAGCGGAACACAAAAGCAGATGTGCGAGATAAGCACCGTAACATAGCCCATCTGAAAGTGGAAGATCATGCCCAAAAACGTAAACAGCAGCATAAGCGACACGCCCATTACGATGTCGGGGCTGATTATGGGGATGTTTGACACGTTCTGTATTATAGACCGCGTTTTGCCCTTGAAGTTGTTTATGCCGATAGCGGCTGAGGTGCCGAGTATCGTGGCGAAGAATGAAGCCAGCACCGCAATGCTGAGTGTGTTGGCAAGCGCGCCCATAAGATTGCGGTCTTGGAACAGCTCGCCGTACCATTTAAGCGAAAAGCCCTTCCATACGATGGTGTTGCCCTTGTTGAACGAAAGCACGATCATAACGATGATCGGCGCGTAAAGGAAAAACAGGATAAGTGCGATATATAGCTTTGACAAAGCGCCGTTCTTTTGCTTCATCATGCGATCGCCTCCTCATCTCCGAACAGGTTCATCAGGACAAGGAACACAAAGATAAGCACCATCATCAGCAGCGAAATAGCCGCGCCGGTGTTTTGGTCTGTCCAGAAGATGTTGTCGATGACGTCGCCTATCATGATGTCGTCCGTGCCGCCCAAATACTGCGACACCAAAAAAGTGCTGGCGCTTGGAACGAACACCATTGTGATACCCGATATCACGCCCGGGATGCTGAGCGGAAATATGACCTTGCCCAGCACAGCGGCGTTGTTTGAGCCTAAATCACGCGCCGCCTCGATCAGACCGGGGTCGATCTTGCTCATGACGGTGTAGATAGGCAGTACCATAAACGGCAGGTATTCGTACACCATGCCCACGACCACCGCGGCGGTGTTTCCTATATATGTACCGTGGATGCCGAGCAGCGACAGCGCAAGGTCAAGCGGACCGTTCTTTTGCAGCAGGATGACCCAAGCGTAGATACGCAGCAAAAAGTTCATCCACATCGGGATCATCAGCAGCATTGTCACGGTTTTTTGCGACGACTGCTTCATGCGCGTCAAAATATACGCCAAGGGGTAGGCGAGTACCAGACAGATCGCGGTCGATATCAGCGCGATCAGCAGGGATTTTAAAAATACGCCCGAGTAGAAAAACGCCTTTTGGAACGGCTCCAGGGTAAAATTGCCCTTGCCGTCGTTAAAAGCGGAAAAGCCGATGATCACAATGGGGATCATGGTGAACACCAGCATCCAGAATATATAAGGTATAGTCAGCTTGCGTGATTTCATGCGCGTTCCTCCCCGGAGGAAGCGTCAAGCACGGCAAACTGCGCCTTGGAAAAATCAAAGTGCAGCGGCACATAGGTGGCTACCTGCTCGTCGGTGTCGCTGAGCATCAGCCATTTGCGCTCGTCGGATTCCAGAATTATCTCGTTATGCTCACCCTTGTACACAACGGATTCGATGTATACGTCCTTTAGCTCGCCCGCGCCTTCGCCGGTAAGCGACAGGGCAGAGGGAGGCAGGGTGATCTTCAGCCTTGTGCCCTCAGGGTAATAATGACCCGGCACGGTGACAGTTTCGTCCTCCAGCTCAAACTCAAAGCTGTTGTCGCTCTCGCTTGCGTAGGTGACGACGGTTTCTATTATATTATCATAAAACGGCAGCAGCTTGTTCATTATCTGAATGTTGAACGGGATAACGCTCATGCCTACAGTGCTGCCGATCTCGGCGGACTTTGTGGAGTGCACCAAAATCTCGCACTTGCCGCAGCGCACGCTCATCTCGTAGTGAACGCCCTTGAAGATGGAGCTTTCAACAACGCCGGTGAGCTGTCCCTGCTCGGGAGGAGTGATCTCGATGTCCTCGGGACGGATGACCACGTCCACCTGAGTGTTCTTGCCAAAGCCCTTGTCCACGCATTTGAGCTCCTTGCCCAAAATACGGATACGGCAGTCGTCTATCATGGTGCCGTTTAGGATGTTCGCCTCGCCGATAAAGTCGGCTACAAAGGCGTTGACCGGCTCGTTATAGATGTCCTCGGGAGTACCGATCTGCTCGATGCTTCCGTTGTTCATGACCACCACGCGGTCGCTCATTGTCAGAGCTTCCTCCTGGTCGTGGGTAACATATATAAAGGTCTTTTCGGTTTGGCGCTGGATCTCCTTTAGCTCAAGCTGCATGCTTTTGCGCAGCTTGAGGTCGAGCGCGCCCAAGGGCTCGTCCAAAAGCACTACCGCAGGGTCGCACACCAACGCGCGCGCAATCGCAACACGCTGCTGCTGACCGCCCGAAAGCTTTGACACAGGGCGCTTTTCGTAGCCCTTCAAGTCCACGGTGGCGAGCATCTTGGTGACCTTTTTCTTTATTTCAGCCTTGGGAACCTTTTTAAGCTTCAAACCGAAGGCGACGTTGTCATATACATTTAAATGGGGGAACAGAGAGTACTTCTGAAAAACAGTATTTACGTTGCGCTTGTTGGGCGGCAGGTCGTTTATTCGCTCTCCGTTGAACAGCACGTCGCCGCTGTCGGGTGACAAAAATCCGCCTATTATGCGCAGCGTGGTCGTTTTGCCGCAGCCGCTCGGACCCAGGATAGTGACGAATTCCTTTTCGTGTATATCCAGATCTATATGGTTTAAAATCATTTCTCCGTCGAATTGAACGAAAATGTCCTTAAGAGAAACTACGGAGCTTTTCGTTACCTGTTCCATTTATGCACCCCCGGGAGTATGTTAGTGAATAGTGAATAATGAATAATGAATAGTTAATAGTGATGGTCGGGAAGACAGCACGATGAAGTAAAGAACTTCGGTTCCCGACTGTATTTATATAAATAGGTTCGGGAACGAAAGGTTTCTGCAAAACTAACCTATCTCCTCGACCTAAGCTGTTAATTGTTAATCGTTAATTGTTAATTTGAAAAAAACATTTGTTTTTTCAAACGCTGAAACAACAATGTTGATTATATGCCAAAGCAGGGGAAAAGTCAAATACTATTTTGTGGCGTTTAAGGGTGAAAACAGGGGGTATTGGGATAGGTTACAAAATTTCGACATAATATTGGTAAAATCGCACAAAGTTTATTCTAACTTTTTGGGAAAAAAATTACCTAGGTGTGATAGTGCACAAAAAAAATGTTAATGTTTTGTAACAAAAAACATATACTTTTATTTTTGATTTTGTTATAATAATAGTGAAGTAATATAGAAAGGAATGATCTCAAATGAAAATGTTGAGAAAGTTGATAAGCCTGGTTTCGGCTGCAACTCTTTTAACATCGTCTCTGGCAATGACCTTGCCGGCAAGCGCAGCTACCGTTGATGAAAACAACGCAGTAGCCAGCGAGCCCAACATTCAGGCAAACGTTCAGGACGGCGTTATTCTGCATGCCTTCAACTGGTCTTACAACACAATCAAGCAAAACCTTCCCCAAATCGCTGAGGCAGGTTACTCAACTGTTCAGACGTCTCCCGTGCAGCAGCCCAAGGACTACGGCACATCCACCGACGTCGGCGGACAGTGGTGGAAACCCTATCAGCCCGTCAGCCTTTCGTTCGCACAGGCCAGCTGGTTCGGAACCAAAGCCGACCTGACTGCTCTTTGTACCGAAGCTGACAAATACGGCATCAAGATCATCGTTGACGTCGTATCCAACCACCTGGCAAATAATGTCGAGTCCGATCCGTACTCCATCAGTACTCAGGTCAAGACTTATGAGCCTTCTATTTACGCTCAAAGCTCTAAGAACGGCAGTGCTTACTGGCACAGCTACGCTCAGGGCGCAAGCGACGGCAACCAGCAGAGCGTTGTACAGGGTCACATCGGCATGCCCGACCTGAACACCGGTAACACCACCGTTCAGAACCTTGTAAAGAATCTGCTCAACGACTGCATCCAGTGCGGTGTTGACGGTTTCCGTTTTGACGCTGCAAAGCACATCGAAACTCCCAGTGACGGCAGCTATGCTTCCAACTACTGGACAAACGTTTTGAACTATGCTAAGTCACAGTACAAGAACAAAACCGGTAAAGATCTGTATGTTTACGGCGAGATCCTGAACACTCCCGGCTCCGGCAGACAGTGGTCATGGTACACAAACTTCATGAACATCACAGATAACGCGACCGGTAACTCCGTTCTCGGCGCTGTAAGAAGCGGTAACGCAGGTTCCGCGGCTTCCTCCTCCTACAAGACAGGACAGGCTGCAAACAAGGTAGTTCTGTGGGCAGAGTCTCACGATACCTTCATGAACCCCAAGGATGCCAACTATTCCGCTTCCACCTCCGACGACAAGATCGTTAAGGCATGGGCAATGGTTGCTTCCCGTAAGGACGCTACCGCTCTGTATTTTGCCCGTCCCGGCAGTGCTAAGATGGGCGAGGCTGCAGGCGACACAACCTACAAGAGCACCGTTGTTTCGGAAATCAACAAGTTCCACAACGCGTTCGTAGGCAAGAGCGAAAAGCTCGGTTCCTCCGGCAGCTATGCTTATGTAAACAGAGGCAACACAGGTATCGTTATTGCTAACATAAGCGGCAACGGCGGCAACGTTAA
>CAMHCD010000074.1 GCA_946183545.1 uncultured Clostridia bacterium | reverse complement strand
TACGGAATTGAGCCTCTCCAAAAACTGATTCTTAATTAATCTTTAGCCTTTATACGGAAATTACGCGCTGCAAAAACAAAACAGGGTCCGGTCAAAAACCAAACCCTGCGATTATCGGATATACTAATTTTTAAAACACTTCGTCTGATCCGGCCGGCAAAACGGCTTTCCTCAAACTAATTGGCGTAAGACGGCTTTTTGTCAAACGACTGGTTATGATCAAAGGTAGGCACCAGCTCCATCAGACATTCTACGGTTTCTTCGCTTTGGTTTTGAGAAGCATAATGCTTCAGCTTTTCAAGCTTATCCAAAAGCTTTTGCTCGTCGATGTCGATCTGATTGCCGATAAATATCTTTTTGTTTTCGGTAGACTTTAAGCCTTCCTCGTCCATCAGCAGCTCCTCAAAAAGCTTTTCACCCGGGCGCAGCCCTGTAAAGATAATGGGGACCTCCTCATACGGCACCTTGCCGTACATGCGGATGAGGTTTTCCGCCAGCGTGGTGATTTTGACCGGAGCGCCCATGTCGAGTACGAAGATCTCGCCGCCCTTTGCCATAGCGCCTGCCTCCAGCACCAGCGAAACCGCCTCGGGGATAGTCATAAAGTAGCGGATGATGTCGGGATGGGTGACGGTCACGGGCGAACCGCTCTCGATTTGACGGCGGAACAGCGGAATAACCGAGCCGTTGGAGCCGAGCACATTGCCGAAACGGGTAGTGACAAATTCGGTGTGCTTGCTGTTTTGGCTTTTATACTGGATTATCATCTCACACGCGCGCTTTGTGGCGCCCATTACATTGGTAGGATTGACCGCCTTGTCGGTGGAGATCATTACGAATTTATCCACTCCGTATTTTTCGGAAAGCTCCGCCACGTTATAGGTGCCGAAGATATTGTTTTTCACCGCTTCCTCAGGCACGGTCTCCATCAGCGGAACATGCTTATGCGCCGCAGCGTGGAACACGAGCTGAGGCCTGTAGGTGCGGAAAATCGTTTCCATTTTATCATAGTCGCGCACGGAAGATATCAGCGTGACCAAATTCAGGTTGGAGCCGTATTCAAGAAGCAGCTCCTGCTGGATGTCATATGCGTTGTTTTCGTAGATATCAACTATAATGACCTGACGCGGCGCGTACTTGGCGATCTGGCGCACCAATTCACTGCCGATCGAACCGCCGCCGCCTGTGACCATACATACCTTGCCGCTGATAAATCTGCCGATTTTTTCGCGGTCAAACTTGATCGGCTTTCTGCCGAGCAGGTCTTCGATCTTGATCTCCTGCGCCTGAGAAATCAAAGGCTTTTCATCGGAAAACAGGATCTCGCTGAGGTAAGGTATAACCTTGATTTTGCACGAGGTCGATGTGCAGTAATCGAGGATCTTACGCTTTTCATCCTCCTCGCAGGAGGGTATAGCCACGATTATATTTGTAATGTGATTTTTTTCGCACAAATTGGGTATCTCGGCACAGGTACCGACTACCTCGACCCCTTTGATGTGGCTGTGCAGCTTGGTCGGGTCGTCGTCCACCATACATACCGGCAGTATCGTATGGATCGGGTTGGAAGAATCGCTGCGGGCGTTTTCGATCTCCGTCAGGATCATCCTCGCCGCGTTGCCGGCGCCAACGATCATGGTGCGCTCCACCGCGTCTGCCCCTTCGCCGTCTACCAGCGTTAGGAAGGTGGATTTAAACATAAACCGAAACAGCAGTACACCTGCAGTTGCTACCAAAAAGTATAACAGAACAAAAACCTTACGCGGCGAACGTCCCATCATACTGAGCACAGCGTAACCGATGACAAAGCCTATCAGCATGGCAAAGGCGCAAACGCCGTAGTCCTTGATATCAAAGTAACGCCATAGTCGCGAGTAGCTGCCCAAAGCGAACATCATCAAGGCGCAGCTCAACAAATTAATAACAAGATAATAAAGCAAGCCTCTGTCTCGTTCGGCGCTGATAACGTTGGTTACGGACAGCAGGTAGTTGAGAATAATGCCGCTTACTACAATAATGAAGACATCGGCAAGCATCAACACCAGCTTGCGGTGATTAAATTTCCTCATAGAACCCCTACTTATGATAAATCTTGTTGCATTTTCACACATTCGATATTAATTATATAAGAAAACATCGCAAAAGTCAACTGCGCTTGTTGCAAACAAATTCATAACCCCGTATGCGTGTTCATATATTGTACCATAACAATACGTGATCGGAGGTCATTATTTGGAAGAAACGGTTGAGGAACGCGCTGTGATCTTGGGCAGATATATGGCGGAGCACGGCGCTACAGTGCGAGGCGCGGCGGAACGGTTCGGAGTGAGCAAAAGCACTGTCCACAAGGACGTAAGCCGAAGGCTGCAGCGAATAAACCCTTCGCTGTATGACGCAGTGCGAAAGGTGCTGGAGAAAAACAAAAGTGAACGCCATATGCGCGGCGGACTTGCCACGCGTGAAAAATACCGCCTGAAAAAGCTTTTGCAACAATCAATTTAGGGGAGATCCTTACGGTCTCCCCTGCGCGGTTTTATTGCAATCTTAAACGATCATTGCTATCGCTTTTTGGATAGCGGTAGCGTCTGAGATAGTGACGCTGCCGTCGCCGTCATAGTCCGCGGCGACGAGTTGTCGGGCGTCAATGCTTTCGATCGTCGCTGCATACCTTTGTATCATGGTGCAGTCGCAAATATCTACTCTGCCGTTTTGATCAACATCACCCAACTCAAGCGGCGGCAATGGTTCTTCGATCGTGCCTATGACCCATGCGTCCTGCAAGGAGTTGGGATCCGGAGCGGTATAGACATAGATCGTGCGGTTATTGATATACATGCCGTAAATATCGTTTTGTGCCGGATCGTCCGCGTATTTTAGGCTTTGTCCGGTTGCCGGATCGTAGGTATATACACCGTCGTGACCGTTAAAGTACAAGATATCGTCGCAAACCTGCAAATTGGAAAAGCTGTTGACCCAGAAGCCTTGCTGACCTGCCGACCAGTAGAAGTCATAAAACTGCACCGTTTGGAAGGTGTCGTCATCGGGATCGTAGCAAACAAGCTGTGTGGTATAGTCGTTGCTGTTATAGCGCATGGTGTACAGATCGCCGTCAACATAACCAAACGCCGAGCGGATATTTCGAAACTGCGCGTTATCGTATGTAGACGGGGATTCGTGATAGGTGTCAAAACCGACGTGCTGCATTTCAAAATTCTCGGACTGAATCAGGCTGTCGCTCACCAAAAAGTTAGTGTGATACGCCCTGCCCTGATAACCGTTGGGTCTGGTCTCGCCGGACTGTGCATATTGATTCGGATCTACAACAATAGGATCGTCCCAGGTAGGGTCAACATGATAATATGTGCCGTCAATACAAACCTTTAGCCACTGATGGCACATAACCTCGGAAAAAATCATTTCGCTTTTGATTCCGACCTGAGCCAGCAGGAAAGCGTATGCGCGTGAATAATCCTCACATTTACCTGTACCGTCCACCATCAGTGTATATGTATCGCCCTCAAGCAGATAGTTGCTGTGCAAAATCAGCTCGTCATGCAGAATAAGCGCCTTTTCAAAGTCGGACATGTTCTCGTTGACCTTGGACAGGAAATATTCGGATTTTTCGTCAAACGCCGTCATCATCTGCGCTACCTCACCGGCGGTGAAGGTATAGTAGGGATAGACGTTGGCAACATACGGTGTTGAGCCGTTGTAATACAGAGAATACTGAAAATTCTCGCCGACATAAAACAGCTCGGGATTCATATGAACTACGGCATGGTATAGCATATGGAAATCCTCCGACTTTACGCCGTTCGTCCGCAGAGAAATGGTCGATTCATGGTTGCGAAGTCCGTTAGTTAAGGTTTCCAGCGCATCCATATGCTGACTTACATACTCCTCATACGCAGTGATATATCCCGACGGAGTAACCGTAGCCGCCGACGCGCCTGCCGCTGCGGTCATAAGTCCAAAAGCCATGGTCGCGCTGATAAAAACAGCTGTTAGTTTAAAAAACAGTTTTTTCGGTTTCATATCATCACCATCCTGTATTGATATAGTTTCATTATATCATTTTATCATGTGCAATTCAATTAGCAAAGTGGTGGTAATGCATGGAAGTTTTTGTGCATGATGGCAAAAATGTCATTCCGAGGAAAGTCGAGGGAACCCACTGACAGGAAGCCTACCGGCTCAGAGTGGGTGATCCCTCCGCGTTGATCGGAATGACATCATATATTTACATATTAAGTTAAGCTTTTTCCGCGTCAAGCTTCTTTTGCAGCTCCTCCTTGCCTACGGCGAGCATTAGCTTTATGCGGTTTTCCTGGTTGACCTTGGGAGCGCCGGGGTCGTAGTCAATGGTTACGATATTGGCATTTGGGCAGGATTCCTTGATCCTGCGGATAGCGCCCTTGCCGTTGATATGATTGGGCAGGCAGCCGAACGGCTGAGTGCACACTATATTTTCATAACCTGTTTCGGCAAGCTCCATCATCTCCGCTGTCAGCAGCCAGCCCTCGCCCATTTTGCTTCCGTAGCCGATAACGCCGTTGACCAGCTCCTTGGTATGAGCGTAACAATGGGGAGGCACAAAGCCGAACCGCTGCGCCGCCTCGATCATCAGGGTTTCGAGCTTGGTTATATAATCGAGCAAGCGTTTGCAGAACTCATATTTAACGCGGTTGCCGCCGAACATTTTATAGTCTTCAATTCGGTTGTCGACCTTAAAGGAAGCAAAGCCCATGATACCGGGCACGCAGACCTCGCAGTCCTGCTCGGCGAGGAATTCCTCCAAACCGTTGTTTGCCATTTTGGAGTATTTTACATAGATTTCGCCCACGATACCTACCTTGACCTTTGGGGTAACGTTGCGTTCGATCTTGGAAAAGTCCTTTGTGAGCTTATGCAGGTTTTCGTCGATCTCCTCGAGCGTATAGCCTCTGCCCTCTATGAGCAGATTGGAGATGCGCTCGCTCCACCTCTCTACCAGCGCCATTGTCTCGCCCTTATTGACCTCATACGGCTTGATCTGGTTGGACAGCAGCATGAGCTGGTCGCCGTACACCAAGCCGCCTGCCATACGGCGGATCAACGGCAGAGTAAGAGAAAAGCCGGGGTTCTTTTCCATGCCGAAGGACAGCGAGATTACAGGTACAAACTCCATGCCCGCTTTTTTTAGCGCCTTACGCAGCAGGAATATATAATTGGACGCGCGGCAGCCGCCGCCTGTTTGAGTGAGCAGCAAGGCGGTTTTATGGATATCATATTTACCGCTTTGAAGCGCGTGGATAAACTGACCTATAACCAGCAGCGCGGGATAGCAGGTGTCGTTATGCACATACTTTAAGCCCGTCTGCGCGATCTCGGGACCCGTTGTCTCCAGCAGTTCCGCCTTGTAACCGTAATGCTTGAACACATTGATCAAAATGCGGAAGTGGATAGGTGACATATTGGGCGCAAGAATGGTATAGTCACGCTTCATTTGCTTTGTAAAGAGCAATCGCCCTGTTTTTTTATCATACTTCAAATCAGCCATGTGTTTTACTCCGTGTAGATAGCTTCATATAATGGCAGCCTTCTGTGCCCAAAGCTAACAATAAATAAATTGGTAACGTTTTTAGAGTTGAGAGTTTAGAGTTTAGAGTTGAAGGTGTTAGTCCGGCAGAAGGATTTATTTTGCAGAAGCGTTATTTTCCCTACCGTATTTATACAAATAGTTTCGGGAACCGTGGCTTTTACTTAAACCGCACTATCTGCACGACCTTCACTATTAATTCTTAATTGTTAATTATTAATTAGATTCATCACTCAATCATTATCCAACGCGGCGAGCAAGCTTCTGATACGGATCTTGACCGCGCCGAGGTTGGTGATCTCATCTATCTTGATTTGGGTGTAGATCTTGTTTTTCGACTCCAGGATCTCGCGCACCTCGTCGGTAGTGATGGCGTCAACACCGCATCCGAAGGATACCAGCTGCACCAGTTCCATGTCCTTGCGTGTGGTCACATACTTTGCCGCCGCGTACAGACGCGAATGATAAGTCCACTGGTTGAGAACATGAGTCGGGAACCTCTCAACGCGCGGAGAAATAACATCCTCGCTGACGATTGCAACGTCAAAGCTTGAAATAAGCTTATCTATTCCGTGATTGATCTCCGGGTCAACGTGGTAGGGTCTGCCCGCAAGCACAAAGATTTTTTTGCCCTCTTCTTCCGCCTTGGCGATTATTTCGTCGCCCTTGGCTATAACGCGTTGGCGGTAGTTGTCCTGCTCCTCATACGCTTTCTTGGCGGCTATGCGCACTTCGTTCAGCGTAAGGTCCGGGAAGTAGAACGACAACCGTTCATAAGCCTTTTTGGGGAAGTCCTTTGGACGGTGGATGCCGAAGTACTCCTTGATGAAGTGCACCTTTTTGATGTCCTTCATATTGTTCCTGATTACCTCGGGATAATACGCCACGACGGGGCAGTTGTAGTGATTATCGCCCAAATCCTCGTCAAAGTTATAGGAAAGACAGGGATAAAATATTGTCTTTGCTCCCTGGTCTATAAGCGTCTGGATGTGACCGTGCATCAGCTTGGCAGGGAAGCAGATGGTGTCGCTGGGGATGGTCTGCTGACCGCGCTGATACAGCTTTCTGCTCGACATGGGCGAGCGGAACACCTCGAACTTAAGCTCGGTGAAGAAGCGGTACCAGAACGGATAAAGCTCGTACATATTAAGTCCCATGGGGATGCCCAGCTTGCCGCGCAAGCCCTCAACGGGCTTGTAGGTGTTGAGCAGCGCAAGCTTATACTCGTACATATTCATGCCCGTAGACGGCGCCTTGCGCGTTACGGGGCGCTCGCAGCGGTTGCCTGCGATATAACGTCTGCTGCCTCCGAAGGAATTTATGGTCAGTCGGCAGTTGTTGTTGCACATACCGCAGTTGGTGACCTTGATCTCATGCACAAACTTTTTTAGATCCTCTGCGCTCGACAGACTGCTTCTGCCCTTGCCCTTGGATTTGCGCTTGGCGTAAAGCGCGGCGCCGTACGCGCCCATAAGTCCCGCAATATTCGGACGTACCACTTCTACGCCCATCTCCTGCTCAAAGGAACGCAGCACTGCGTCGTTAAGGAAGGTGCCGCCCTGAACGACTATGCGCTTGCCAAGCTCGTCGGGGCTTGACGCGCGGATAACCTTGTACAGCGCGTTTTTAACAACGCTCAGTGAAAGTCCCGCCGAGATATCCTCAATAGTCGCGCCGTCCTTTTGCGCCTGCTTTACGCTGGAGTTCATAAACACCGTGCAGCGCGAGCCTAAATCTACGGGGCGCTTGGCGAACAAGCCTAACTTGGAAAACTCCTCGATCTCGTAGCCGAGGGCGTTTGCAAAGGTCTGCAAAAAGCTGCCGCAGCCCGAGGAACACGCCTCGTTGAGGAAGATGTTATCGATAGCGCCGTTATGAATCTGGAAGCACTTTATATCCTGACCGCCGATATCAATGATAAACTCAACTTCGGGCATAAAGTATTTTGCGGCGGTAAAGTGAGCAATGGTTTCCACGATGCCGTAGTCAACGTCAAACGCGTTTTTGATGATGTCCTCACCGTAGCCCGTAACTGCGGAGGACACTACCTTTAGACCGGGGTTAACGGCATAGACCTCCTCGAGGAACGCCTTGATGATTTCTACGGGATTGCCCTTGGAGGGCAGATATTTTGAATAAAGCAGCTCGCCGTCGGAGTTGAGCACAACGCCCTTTACCGTAGTCGAGCCGGCGTCCATACCGATATACGCGTCGCCGCTGTAGCCCTTAAGCTCCTTTTGCTTTACGGTCGCCTTGGCATGACGCTCGGTAAACGCCTTATACTCTTCTTCATTTTCAAACAACGGCGGATTAAAGGCAAAGTTGCCCGAGCCGTGGTAGTGCTTTACTTTTTCTATAGTCTGATCAAAGTTGATTGGCTCCTTGGCGCACAGCGCGGCGCCGCAGGCTACGTAATAAAGCGAATTTTCGGGGCAAATGCCCTTGGTGCCGAGCGTGCGGTCAAAGCAGTTGCGCAGCTCGCTCATAAAGGTGAGCGGCCCGCCGAGGTAAACTACCTGACCCTCTATCTCTCGTCCCTGAGCCAAGCCCGCAACGGTCTGACTTACAACGGCGTTAAAAATACTCTCCGCTATATCCGCCTTTCGAGCACCTTGGTTGAGCAGCGGCTGGATGTCGGTTTTGGCAAAAACACCGCAGCGGGAAGCGATAGTATATGTCTTTTCATAATGCTTGGCAAGGTCGTCGAGCTCCTCAAGAGGCACATTGAGCAGCGTTGCCATCTGGTCGATGAACGCGCCTGTACCGCCGGCGCAGGTGCCGTTCATGCGCACCTCCAATCCGCCTGTCAAAAACAGGATCTTTGCGTCCTCGCCGCCCAGCTCAATAACTACGTCCGTGCCGGGTATATAGGTATTTGCCGCAACGCGGGTAGCGTATACTTCCTGAACAAAGTCAATTCCGCAATCCTGCGCCACGCCCATGCCCGCCGAGCCCGAAAGCGCTACGGCAGCGTTCTCTACTCCGTCGATCTCACTGCGGACGCGGGTAAGTATCTCCGCGATTTTTTCCGTGATCTGCGACAGGTGACGCTCATATGTGCTGTAAATCAGCTTGTCGTTTTCATCAAGCACCACGCACTTTATAGTGGTGGAACCGATATCAAGTCCTAATTTCACAATTAAGCCTCCCATATCTCAACGCCTGCCATGCAAGCGGTAACGGTTATATACCCATTTTCACTAATTTATAATTATACCGCTTTTGTCAAGCTTTTGTCAATACTGCCGCGGCAATCCGTTCGATTTTGACATAATACAAAATAAAAGCTTTTTTATAATCTTTAAAATATGAAAAGGAACGAATTTATTCACCCGTTATTAAATACAGAACACAAAAACCGTGTTCATAATTAGGCTTTTGCGGATCTATTCTGCATACGAATTGATTTTTGAGCGGCAAAATGGTATACTGAAAATAAAAAACGGAGGTAATTACCATGTTGGAAATCGGCACTCAGGCTCCCGGGTTCACCCTGCCCGATCAAAACGGACAGCTTCATTCTCTTGAGGACTACAGAGGACAAAAGGTCGTTTTGTACTTTTACCCCAGAGATAACACACCCGGCTGCACAAAGCAGGCTTGCTCATTCGGCGAGCTGTATCCGCAGTTCCGCGAAAAAGGCGCTGTCGTCCTCGGCGTAAGCAAGGATTCTGTCGCCTCTCACAAGCGTTTTGAGGAAAAATACGGCTTGCCGTTTACGCTCCTGTCCGACACAGACAAGGAAGTGATCCAAGCCTATGACGTGTGGAAGGAAAAGAAAAACTACGGCAAGGTCAGCATGGGCGTTGTACGCACCACCTATTTGATCGACGAAAACGGCGTTATAATCAAGGCGTTCGGTAAGGTCAAGGCAGCGGACAACCCGGCTCAAATGCTCGGCGAATTATAACAAGCAGGTGCGATAAGTATCGTTTTTACGTACTTATCGCACCTTTTTATGTCTTATTTAATATCCTTACAACGTCCCATAGCCCGTCCGCAACGTCATACAGCAGG
>CAMHCD010000073.1 GCA_946183545.1 uncultured Clostridia bacterium | reverse complement strand
TCGGTAATAACGTACTTTTTAAGATCCTCCAGGTCAGCCTCGGTGACCTCGGGAGTGTACTGGATCTTGCAGTTCATTACGCCGTATTCGCGAACTATTCGGGTAAGCGCACGGGTGTCGATACCGCAAACGCCGGGGATTCCGACCTCTTTTAAAAAGGTGTCAAGATTACCCTCACTGCGAAAATTAGAGGGAACTTGGCACCATTCACGTACAATATAACCCTTAAGGGTGGGATTCTCGCTCTCAAAATCAGCGGGGATAACGCCGTAATTACCAATGAGAGGGAATGTCTGAATAACCACCTGACCGTAATAGCTGGGGTCGGTGAGTGTTTCAAGATAGCCTGTCATCGCTGTAGTGAAAACAAGCTCTCCCGTAGTTTCTTTTTCGGCACCGAATGCCTCGCCCTCAAAAACGGTTCCGTTTTCAAGTACTAAGTACGCAGCACGACTCATATCAACAATCCTTTCGTTCTTATTGCGCAAACGCGCTTCTATTATAAAATAGTATATACAAGTTAATTTTCATACGTTTGTATGACCTGCTTGGCTACATTGACCCTGCTTGTCCGCATGTCCATAGCCTGCTTTTCCAAATAACGGTGCGCCTGATCCTCGCTCATGTTGAGGCAGGTTACAAGCAAAAGCTTGGCGCGGTCGATGATTTTAAGATCCTCCACCATGCCCTTTAGCCGCTCGTTTTCCTGTTCGACCCTAAGCAGCCGCGCGCGGAAGCAGTCGGTAAACTGCAAATAGTGGTGGAACAGGTGCTTGTTTATGGGTCTGGCTATCACCAAGACGCCGTGCGGGTTGAGCAGGTCGTTGACCTCGTCGGCGCTCTTCTGCGGCACGATTATAACAACGCTGGAGCGGGTGGTCTGCGCAAACATGCGCGACAGCTCTATCCCGTTTTCGTCCGGCAAAGGCGCGTTTATGCAAATAAGGTCAAACGTTGTGTCCTGCGCCGCCTCTTTTGCGCTGTAGGCGGCGTAGAAGGTATCTATTTTGTCATACCCCTCAGCCGTAAGCAGCTCGGAAAGCGAGGACGCACTCTGCGGAGTCTTTGAAATAAGCAATGCCTTTTTCAAAACGACACCTCCGCAAACGTCTTTTTCAACATATTATTGTACAAGATTTACGCAAATTATTTTTTACTTTATAGAAATAAAAACAAGTTTTTTTCGGTTTGATACTCTGTACTAAATCAACCAAAATAACGCGTGATTTTTTGTTTGGTTTTTATATTGCGACAAAACAGATTTTTTGTTTTTGTCTTATCCGCAAAACAGGGAGCCTCCGACGGACTTCCGTTTTGTAACAGCACAGAAGTCCGCAGGGACTCCCATGCGGTTCGGTTATTCTACGCCGAACAGCAGCTCGCTGTACGACGGGTAAGGCCAGTATTCGGACGCGGTCTCGGTTTCCATGCTGTCGCCTACGGCGCGCAGCTCCTGCATTTTTGCAAACACTACCTCACGGAAATACGTGGCGTAGGCAAGGCAATCCTCCCTGTGGGCGCGCGCGTTCATAACGGCATCCTCCAGCTCGGCGGTCATCTTGACAAAGCAAACCAGCTTGTTTGAAAGGCTCTTTACCAGACCTTCCTCGACCGAGGTGGGGATATCGGCGGACAGGGCTTTTTTTGCAAGAGCAGCGTCGGTCATCTCTTTGATAAAGGCGGTGACAGCAGGGGTTATCTTCTTTCTTGCCATATCTATCATGGTAAGCGCCTCGATGTTGAGCTGCTTGCAGTAGGTTTCAAGCTCGATCTCATAACGAGCGCGGTACTCGGACTCGGTAACGATCTTGTTCTTGACAAAGAGCTCCACATTCTTTCTGTCCATAAAGTGGCTGAAGGCCTCGGGCAGGGATTTGAGGTTGAGCAAGCCTCTGCGCTTTGCTTCCTCCGCCCACTCCTCGGTGTAGTTGTCACCGTTAAAGATGATCCTGTGGTGCTCGGACAGAACGTTCTTGACCAGCGAACGTACAGCCTTATCCATATTTTCGGCGTCCTTGAGCTCAACATAGAACTGGCTGAGCTGCTCGGCTACCATGGTGTTGAGCATATAGTTGGGGCAGCCGATGTTCAGCGCGGAACCAAGAGCGCGGAACTCGAACTTGTTGCCGGTAAACGCAAAGGGAGAGGTGCGGTTGCGGTCTGAGGTATCCTTTTTGAAGTCGGCGAGCACGTCTACGCCGGTCAGCATTCTTTCCTTGCCGTGGCTTACGTATTCTTCGCCGTTGATGATAGACTCCACCATCTCGCCCAAATCGTCGCCGAGATACACGGACATGATGGCAGGAGGAGCCTCGTGAGCGCCCAGACGGTGGTCGTTGCCTGCGGAGGCTACGGTAGCGCGAAGCAGATCCTGATACTCGTCAACAGCCTTGACTACTGCCGCAAGGAAAATCTGGAACTGCAAATTATCCTCGGGATGCTTGCCGGGAGAAAGCAGGTTTTCGCCCGTATTGGTAGAGAGCGACCAGTTGTTGTGCTTGCCGGAGCCGTTTACGCCGGCAAAGGGCTTTTCGTGAAGCAGGCATACAAGACCGTGCTTTTCGGCGGTCTTTTTCATGATCTCCATGGTCAGCTCGTTGTGGTCGTTTGCTATGTTGGAGGTGGTAAAAATAGGCGCAAGCTCATGCTGAGAGGGAGCCACCTCGTTGTGCTTTGTCTTTGCAAGCACGCCGAGCTTCCACAGCTCCTCGTCCAGATCGCGCATATAAGCCGCAACGCGGGTCTTGATAGCGCCGAAGTAGTGATCGTCAAGCTCCTGACCCTTGGGGGCTTTTGCTCCGAACAGGGTCCTGCCGGTAAAGATAAGATCCTCGCGCTGATCGTACAGCTCGCGGTCGATCAGGAAATACTCCTGCTCGGGACCCACGGTGGTGATGACGCGGGTAACGTCGGTTCTGCCCAGCAGGTGCAAAATCTTGACAGCCTCGCTGCTGATACGCTCCATCGAACGCAGCAGGGGCGTTTTTTTATCGAGCACCTCGCCTGTGTAGGAACAGAACGCGGTGGGGATATACAAAGAACCGTCGCGGATAAACGCCGGAGAAGTGGGATCCCATGTGGTGTAGCCGCGAGCCTCAAAGGTAGCGCGGATACCGCCGGAGGGGAAGGATGACGCGTCGGGTTCGCCCTTGATAAGCTCCTTGCCCGAGAACTCCATCAGCACGCCGTCACCGTCGGGCTGGATAAAGCTGTCGTGCTTTTCGGCGGTAACGCCGGTCATAGGCTGGAACCAGTGGGTGTAGTGGGTGCAGCCCATCTCGATAGCCCAGTCCTTCATTGCCGCAGCCACAACATTAGCCACGCTCAAATCAAGCGGCTCGCCGTCTTGGATGGTCTTTTTAAGAGCCTTGTAGGTGGATTTGGGAAGACGCTCCTTCATCTTTTTGTCGTTGAATACATACATGCCGAACATTTCGGGTATTTTACTCATACTATACTCCTCCGCTTTTGCCAAAAGGCATTTTTGGAATGTTGTAAAAAAGGCACTGCGGGTATATGCCCACAGCGCCGTTGCTGTCATTGTTGTTAGTATATGCCAGAATCGGCAAAATGTCAAGTACCCTGAGGTTTTTCATCCTGTAACACAAAAACAATGCTCCGGCGGTGGTTTTCATGTGCAAAGGCACAATACATTGTTATTGCACAGCGCACAAACTTATGATAGAATAGGTGTAGTTACTGTCATAGCTTAATGGATTATATGATAGTTCCGGTAACGTACAATGTAGGGGAGGCCCTTGCGGCCTCCCGAAGCTATGCGCACAGCCCATGGGAGGCCGCAAGGGCCTCCCCTACAATGGATGGTAGTTGAGAGCTTTAGCAAAAGACAGTACCTTAGAAATGAGGATGATTTGATGAAAAAAAGCGAGATCACCAACAGCCGCCTCTGCCCCGTTTATAAAAAATGCGGCGGATGTCAGCTTCAAAACATGAGCTACCCCGAGCAGCTAAGATTTAAGCAGAACAAGGTAAACCGTTATTTAAAGCCCTTTGGCAAGCCGCTGCCGATAATCGGCATGGACGACCCCTACCACTACCGCAACAAGGTCCAGGCGGCTTTCTACACCAATCCGCAGGGACGGATAATCTCAGGCGTATATCAGTCGGGCAGTCACCGCGTTGTGGGCATCGACAGCTGCCAGATAGAGGACGAGACCGCCGACAAGGTCATTGTGGCTGTACGAAAGCTGATGCGCTCGTTTAAGATGACTACCTTCAACGAGGACACCGGCAGGGGCTTTTTGCGCCATGTGCTGGTCAAGCGCGGGTTTGCCACAAATCAGGTCATGCTCGTGCTGGTGACGGCAAAGCCTATGTTCCCCTCCAAGAACAATTTTGTAAAGGCTATCCGCGCTCAGTTTCCGGAGATCACCACCATTGTGCAGAACATCAATCCATACCAAACTAATTTAGTATTAGGTGACAAGCAGCAGGTGTTGTACGGAAAGGGCTATATCGAGGACGTGCTTTGCGGCTGCCGGTTCCGCATTTCGCCCAAAAGCTTTTATCAAATCAATCCCGTTCAAACCGAGGTGCTCTACGGCAAGGCGATAGAATACGCCGGGCTAAAGGGCAACGAGACCGTGCTTGACGCGTACTGCGGCATCGGCACCATAGGCATAATCGCCGCAAAGCACGGCGCAGGCAGGGTAATAGGCGTGGAGCTAAACGGCGACGCGGTGCGCGACGCAATAAGCAACGCCAAGGCGAACAGCTTGCAGAACATCCGTTTTTACAAGGGCGACGCGGGCGATTTTATGCGCGCCGTGGCATCAGAGGACGAGGGCTGCGACGTTGTGATGATGGATCCTCCGCGAGCAGGCAGCAGCAAGGTGTTTTTGGATTCGCTCATACAGATGGATCCCAAAACCGTGGTTTACGTAAGCTGCAATCCCGAGACCTTGGCGCGGGATCTAAAATACCTGACCGACAACAGCCGCTACCGCGTTCGCAAGATACAGCCCGTAGACATGTTCCCCCATACCAACCATATCGAGACGGTCGTTCTTTTGTCACAATAAAACAACTAAAACAACACCGGATACGGGAGGAGCAGTCCATTATGGATCAAAAAACAAAAAACAAAAGAGTATCGGACTCTGTCACGGAAAGCTCAAAAATCGTACAGTCCAAGGATATAAACGGTCAAAACCGGTTATTCGGCGGAAGGCTGATGGAATGGATAGACGAGGCAGCCGCGCTGACCGCAATGAGGCACTGCGGCGGCTTGGTGACGACCTGCGCCGTTGACCAGCTCATTTTTAAGCACGGCGCAAAGCTGAACCAGGTTGTCGTACTAAAGGCAAAGGTCACTTACGTTGGTAACACGTCCCTTGAAGTAAGGGTCGATACCTTTGTTGAGGAGGTCGAAACCGGAGAGCGGTTCGCTATTAATCACGCATATTTGATTTGCGTACACATAGACAACGACGGAAAGCCGATACCGATAAAATACGGCTTGGAGCTTCAGTCCGACAGCGAGCAGGCTGAATGGGACGGAGCTTTGAACAGAGCAAAAAGCAGAAAAGAGAGATATTCATATTAAAAAGGCAGAAGTTGGCAAAAACAAATATATTTATTAGTACTTTTGTAATTTTTTTGTGATTAGGGGTAGAAGTTTTGGTATTTCTATGATATAATAATCATATTATAAGATGGAGGTGGCGTTTTATGTATTATTCGAGTTTTGGTATTCTTGCCATCATTATCCATTTTATCATCAATTATGATGTATTACGGGAACCGAAAAACGCGGCTGGATTTATCGGCACAAAATCATACAAGCGGTTTTTGTACAGCCAGTTGATCTACTATTGCGCCGACGTCCTCTGGGGTATACTGTATGAGCAAAGATGGGTCATACCTACATATATCGACACGGTGCTATACTTTTTGTCAATGGTACTGTCGCTGCTGCTGTGGACTAAGTTTGTGGTATCCTACCTGCACAGGAGCAATAAGTTCTCCGTTATTTTTATTCGTTCGGCAAAGGCTATTCTCCTGATGGAGGTATCTATGCTGATCATCAACCTGTTTGTTCCTATCGTTTTCGGCTTTGACGAACAGGGCAATTACCTTCCCGGTGCCGCCCGGTATATAACGCTGTCCGTGCAGATACTGTTGTTTACAACGGTTGCCGTGTACGCGTTCATCGTTGCCGGCAAGGTGACAAAAAATAAGCAGCACTACCGTATGGTCGGCTGCTCCGGTGTTATGATGACGGTCTGCATAGTGCTGCAAACCATCTTTCCTCTTCTTCCCTACTACGCTATCGGCTGTATGCTGACCACCTGTATGATACATTCCTTTATCATGCAGGACATAAAAGCCGAATACAACAAGCAGATAGGCGCTGCACAGGCAAAGGCATACATAGACCCTTTGACCGAGCTCAGGAACAAAGCCGCTTACATAGAGAATGTCAATATTCTTAACCATATGCTGCGCGATGGCTCCGTAACGGAATTCGCGGTTATCGTATTTGATTTGAACAACCTAAAAAACATTAATGATGAGTTAGGTCATGAGGTCGGCGACCGATATATCATTGAGGCGTCGCGTTTGATTTGCAATCAGTTTAAGCACAGCCCCGTTTTCCGTATCGGCGGAGATGAGTTCGTTGCGATCCTTGAGGAACCGGATTACACGAACCGCGACTCTCTGGTTAGGGATTTCAAAGAACAGGCTTTTAAAAACAAGGATTCCGGTCAGGTGGTCATAGCCTGCGGCATGGCTGTGTATGACGCTGAAAAAGATATTAATTATGTGATGGTATTTGAGCGCGGCGACAAGGCGATGTACAAAAACAAAAAAGAGTTAAAGAGCGGGCAAAGGATCACCGCAGGATGATTTGTATACGCCGCAGGGATTGTCCTTTGCAGCTCGGTATTATTCCACACATTACAAGGCTCGGTGCAATTGATGTTGCCGAGCCTGTTTTATTTATTGAAATCAACCGCGAATTGTGGTATGATAAACAGAAGAAAGGTAATTGATCAAAAATGTCGGTTATTAAGTATATCATAAAATAAAAAACTAACGTCAAGAGGATGAGAAAATGAGTAAAAAATATGTAATGGGCAACGGCGCCATAGCCTTGGGCGCACTGTCGGCAGGAGTTAATATGGTTGCCGGCTACCCCGGAACTCCGTCTTCGGAGATAATCGAAACGGTTGCAAAGTATCCTCACGAGGGCACATATGTTGAATGGTCGGTAAACGAAAAAGCGGCTATGGAGGTAGCTTCCGCCGCTGCCTACTGCGGCGCAAGAGCCATGGTTACGATGAAGCAGGTAGGTCTTAACGTAGCGTCCGACCCGCTGATGAGCCTTGCTTACGTCGGCGTAAAGGGAGGCATGGTAGTGGTATCCGCGGACGACCCCGGTCCTATCTCCTCTCAGACCGAGCAGGACACCAGACGGTTCGCCGAATTTGCAAGGATACCGGTATTCGATCCCTCTTCTCCCGAGGAGGCTTTTGAGATGGTTCGGGACGCTTTTGACTGTTCCGAAAAATACCGCACTCCGGTGATCCTGCGCCCCACCACCAGAGTTGACCACGCTTACGCATCCGTTGAGGCTCCCGACTCCTTTAAGGCTAAGGAATACGAAGGCTTTGTAAAGGATTCCAAAAAGTGGGTGATCTTTCCGCGGCTGTCCTATATGAACCACGCGATGATAGAAAAACGAAATACAGAGATAGGAAATGACTTTTCGTCCTACCTCTTCAACACGGTGACGGGAAGCTCGGAAAAAGCGGTTGTCGCCACAGGCGTCAGCTACGCTTACGCGGCTGAATTCTTAAAGGAGCATCCCGACGTCAGACTGATAAAGGTCGGCACGCCCTATCCGCTGCCGGAGAGCTTTTTGCTTAAGGCGCTCGACGGCGTCAGCGAGGTGCTGTGCTTTGAGGAGCTCAGCCCGTATATCGAAGAAAGCCTGTTGAAGCTTGCAGGCAAGCATCACCTTGATATCAATGTTCGCGGTAAGCTGACCGGGGACGTTCCCCCGAGCGGCGAAAACGACGCAGACAGCGCAAGACAGATAATAAGCCGCTTCCTCGGTTTTGCGCAGGACGAAAAGAGCGTTGACTATTCCGACGCGCCTCAGCCTCCGGCAAGACCTCCGGTGCTGTGCGCAGGCTGTCCTCACCGCGCGTCGTTCTATGCGGTCAAGCGTGCCATGAAGGGCAAAAAAGCATACTTCTGCGGCGACATCGGCTGCTATACTCTGGGCAACGCCATGCCGCTCGACATGGTAGACACCTGCCTGTGCATGGGCGCCGGCATAACTATGGCGCAGGGCTTCAACCACATGGACAGCGACGCGACAGCTATCTCATTTACCGGCGATTCCACGTTTTTTGCCTCCGGCATGACCGGCGTAGTCAACGCCGTGTATAACGCCGCCGATATGATAGTTTGCGTGCTTGACAACTCCACCACCGCCATGACCGGCCACCAGCCCCACCCCGGAACCGGAAGAAACATGATGGCTGCCCCGGTGGAAAAAGTTAGCATCGAAAAGATACTCCTTGCCGCCGGAGTCAAAAAGGTCATTACGGTCGATCCTCTTGACCTTGACGCTGCTGTCGAGGCAGTAAAGGAATGCGCAAAGCTAAAGGGAGTAAAGGCGATAATATTTAAATCTCCCTGCATCGCGATCGAAAAATCAAACAAGAAAATGCGCGTTGACAGCCAAAAATGCGTTGGCTGCCTGCGCTGTATAAAGGAGATAGGCTGTCCGGCGCTTTCGGTCACCGACGGAAAAGCTGTTATCGACGAAAATCTCTGCACCGGCTGCGGATTATGCTCAAAGCTCTGTGCGGTCGGCGCGATAGGAGGAGTGTAAAATGAATAAGGATATCATGATTTGCGGCGTAGGCGGTCAGGGAACCGTCCTCGCTTCCAAGATCATTGCGGCTTCCGCGATGGATGAAGGATACACGGTACACTCCGCGGAAACCATCGGCATGGCGCAGAGAGGCGGTCCCGTGACCAGCCACGTTCGTATAGGCGACGACGCGTTCTCTCCCCTTATCCCCATTGGCGGAGCTGATCTGCTGATCGCTTTTGAGCCTTCCGAGGCGGTAAGAAACCTAAAGTATCTTAAAAAGGACGGCTTTGTGATAGTCAATTCCGTGCCGATGAAGCCGACCTCGCTGGGAAGCTCCGAGGGCTATGACGGAAAAGCGGAGATCGAATTTGTAAAATCAAAATGCAGTTGTCTTATAGTAAACTCCGACGAGCTGTGCGCTCCCTTCGGATCGTCCAAGTTTTTCAACGTGGCGGTTTTGGGAGCTGCCTCCGGCTCGGGTGAGCTGGGCATAAAAAAAAAGACTATCTGCGACGAGATAGTCAAAATCGTGCCCGAACGTTTTAAGGAAAAGAATCTGGCTGCCTTTGCGGCAGGCTATAAGTTAGGAGAAGAAAGATAATGCAAATCAGTCAAAATCAGCTTGAGCTTGTCAACGGTCGTTTGCAGGCGATATTAAAAGCCGACAATTACTTTGCAAAGATTTACAGAGAACTGGGGATCACCGAGATCAAGACCCCGGAGGATTTTAAAAAGCTGCCGTTTATTGATAAGGCGGAGCTGCGCAACGCGTACCCTTTAGGCATACAGGCGGTTCCCGACGAGGAGGTAGTTCGCATCCATTCCTCCTCG
>CAMHCD010000072.1 GCA_946183545.1 uncultured Clostridia bacterium | reverse complement strand
CACGTCCACAAAGCGCGGAAGTCCTGTCAGCGCGTCCCTGCCCTTGATGCGGAAGGTTTTCGGCTCGTCGGGAACAAGCACACAGCCAACCTCTTTTTTGCACGCCTCAGCCATGTTGGTGCCTACTATAAGATTGTACTTTTTGCGGATGAATTTTACAAGCTCCTCATCCATTGCGCTGCCGGCGTGCTTTACGCTTTTGGAAACAGTCAGTCCGCCGAGCGACAGCACACCGATGTCCGCGGTGCCGCTGCCGATGTCGGCTATCATCACACCATGCGGAGATACGATATCCACGCCGCAGCCCAGCGCGGCAGCCTTGGGGCTTTCGATAAGGTAAACCTTGCGCGCGCCTACGGCGCTTACAGCGTTGACAACCGCTCGCTTTTCTACCTCGGTAAGTTGACATGGTATGGCGGTGACGATACGCGGCATGACGATTTTGACGGTGCACACCTCTTTTAAAAGGATCTCGACCATGCTCTCCACCAAGTCGGACTGAGCTATAACGCCGCTGTCGAGCGGATGAGCCGCGCGGATGCCGTAGGGCGTTTTGCCGATCATATTGTATGCCTCGTTGCCCACTGCAAAAATCTGACGCGTGTCCACGTCATAGGTGATAACGCTGGCTTCGTCGAGCACCTTGCCCTTGCCCTCGATAAACACGCGTATTCTGTCGGAACCTAAATCTATAGCAATATCCATAATAAATACTCAACTCTCTTTTGTATATATCGAATCGTCGCGCTGCAAAAACGCACGCAGCGCGGTGTAACGCTTTGTACGGCGGTCGTTGTTGACCATCTGCTCAACCGTGGCGGGATTGCCCACCAAGATAAGCGTCTTTTTTGCTCGGGTCACGGCGGTATACAGCAGATTGCGGTAATACAGCTGCGACGGTCCCGGAAACATCGGGATGATGACCGCGTCAAACTCGTTGCCCTGACTTTTATGCACGGTAACGGCGTAGGCAAAATCAAGCTCGGAGGCAGACTCAAACGTCATTGCGGCGGTTTTGTCATCAAAGCGTATCTTCATCATTTTAAGCTTTTTGTCGATACTCTCAACAATACCGATATCGCCGTTGAAGATCCCCTCGCCGGTTTCGCCGTTATCGCGGAACCAGCGGATGTCGTAGTTGTTTTTTATCTGCATGACCTTGTCGCCCGAGCGGAAGGTTTTGCCGCCGATGGTGACTTCATATTTGCCCTCGCGCGGAGGATTGAGCCGCTCCTGCAATTTTCGGTTGAGCTCCGCGGTGCCGAGCTCGCCTTTTTTTGACGGCGAAAGCACCTGGATGTTGTCATACGGCGAGTAGCCGTAGGCGGTTGGCAGGCGGTTGGCGCAAAGGTCAACTATAACCTCGCCCACCTGCGTTTTATTATTCCTGTAAAGAAAAAAGAAATCCTTATCTCTGCTGTTCAGCTCGGGCATGATCCCCTGAACTATACGGTGCGCGTTCGTTACAATAAGGCTCTGCTGCGCCTGACGGAATATTTCGTTTAGCCTTACCACGGGGATACATTCGCTGTCGATCAAATCTCCCAGAACATTTCCGGCTCCTACCGAGGGGAGCTGGTCGCTGTCCCCCACCAAGATCAAACGGCAGCCGAGCGGCAGCGCGCGAAGCACACTTTCAAAAATACTCACGTCCACCATGGAGACCTCGTCGATTATAAGCGCCTCGCATTTGAGTAGGTCGCGCTCGTTCTTTTGGAACACAGGCTTGTCCTGCTTGTCCCACGTCACCTCAAGCAGACGGTGGATGGTCTTTGCCTCGTTGCCCGTCACCTCGCTCATGCGCTGTGCGGCTCTGCCCGTAGGCGCGGCAAGCAGCACCTTTTTGCCCTTGTTCTTCAAGATTTTTATAATGGCGTTGAGCGTAGTGGTTTTTCCCGTACCGGGGCCGCCGGTGAGCACCAGCATACCCTCGGTCAGCGCGGCGGTAATAGCCTGCCGCTGCAAGTCGGCATAGTCGATACCGTCCTCGCTTTCGCACTCCTTTATGGCTTCCTCAACGCCCTTTATCGGGTCGCTGGAAAAACTCAGCATAAGCTTTATCCGCGAGGCGATATAGGTTTCGGTCAGGTGCATTTGCTGGGTAAAAACAAACTCCGTACCGTCGATTTGATCCGCGATCAAAGTGCGGTCAAAAATCATATCGCCCATGCAGCGCTCTACCGTGCCGGGCTCGACCGCCAAAAACTGCGCCGCAATGTCGCACAGCCTGTCCTTTGGCAGGCAGGTGTGACCGTTGCCCTCGTTGTGACGCAGCACATACACGATCCCCGCGCGCAGACGGACCTCGCTTTCGGGCTCCATGTTTTCCCTTTTGGCGATGAAATCGGCGTTTTGGAAGGATACGCCGAAATCACCCTGACACAGTATGTATGGGTTTTCCTTTATGCGCTCGACGCAGCCTGCGCCGAACACATTGAATATTTTGACCGCGGCTGTGTTGGAGATCCCGTACTCGCCGAGGTACAGCATAAGCGTGCGAACGCCTGTGTTAGCCTTGAGCTGCTCGGAAAAATCCATAGCCTTTGCGCGTGAAATACCCTTTATAAGAGCCACACGTCCGGGGTCGGTTTCCATTACCTCGAGCGTAGCCTCGCCGAACTCCCTGACCAGTCGCTGTGCGGTAGAGGGACCCACGCCCTTGACCGCACCCGAGGACAGGTAGCGCAGGATATCCGCGGTCTCGGTCGGACGGCTGACCTCGCACGCGGCGGCGGCAAACTGCCTGCCATAGCTGCGGTGCTCGGTATAGTTGCCCGTCAGCTCTACGCAGTCGCCCACACTGATCATCGGCATAATGCCGACGGCGGTTATATATTCGTCGCCGTCCGCAAGCTCCAAGACCGTATAACCGTTGTCCTCGTTGCGGTACACTATATTTTCTACGGCTCCGCTTAAACGGAGCAGCTTTTCGTCGTCCATGTTACTTCCTCAAAATCATTTATTGTTAATAGTATAACGCAAAACGCGGAAGATAACAATAGTTTTTACTGTGTTATTTCACTTCGTCCAAAAACTCCCGCGGCGTCATATGGAGGATTCGCGGATAACCTCGGCTGAATTTTCGGCAGATCTCCTTTGTTTCCTCATCCATTCCGCAGTCAAGGCATACCGCCCGTGCAGCCTTGTAAAAGCCCTCGTCAAGCTGCTGCGCTACCGTCCGCAGCGTTTGCTCGGCGGACTGAGCGTCAGCCTTCATCGGCACAACAAGGTAAACTTCCTGCGTCATTTTTGTGCTGTACAGCTTTTTTGAAGCAGCGCGTATAACGCTTGCCGCTCCGATAACCGCCAGCACCACTAAGATCACCGCTGATATGATCTGCATGCAATCACCTCGTTACATACTATTACAGAAAAAATCATTGGTGCCGAATAAAGCGGCTTGAACCTGCACATACTACTTGCAAAGAGGTGATATGATGAACAACAACGGTTATGTAAACCACTGCATCGCCTGCGATGTAACAGCGTGCAAGAACCACCACCGGACTCAGAGCTTTTGCTCCTTGGAATCGATCAAGGTAGGCACCCACGAAAAGGATCCTACCGTACCGCCCTGCACGGATTGTCAGAGCTTTGAGGCAATGCCGCAAACACAAATGCAGAACTGATTCCGCGGTAAACAAAAAAGTCATCCCGGGCACGGTCGGAGATTTCCGCTTGCCCGGGATGAAATTAATTAGGCTTGATTTTGACGATGACCAGTTCGCGCGGATTGTTGACGCGCGGCAATGACAGAGGATTTGAGCAGCCTGCCGATACCACAAGGCGGTTATCGTACAAGCCCTTGCTGTACTTAGGAAACAGTCTTGCCGCGGAGGACATGAGCCCCCTGCCGAATATTCGTATCTGTCCGCCGTGGTTGTGCCCCGAAAGCGTCAGTTCAACGCCCGTTTCAGCCACCATGTCGTCGTAATACTCCGGATGATGACAAAGCAGGATATGATATCCGCTGCGCCGCGCAAAACGCTCCAGCCACTGTTCATCGTAACGGGTGGACAGTCCGCCTACACATACCGTGTCGCCGTACCGATCAAAGGCCACGTCCGCGTTGTCGAGCAGCGTTATGCCGTACTGCTTAAAGAACGCGATATCCTCGGGCAAAAGCTTTCGTTCATGGTTGCCGAGGCTCAGATAAACCGGAGCGCACTTTGCCGCCTCACGTAAAAAGCGGTAAGAGTTTTCCGGGTCTGCGCGGTTCCCGCGGTCAAACAAAAAGCGTATGATGCTGTTGATCGTAAACATCGTTACCGCAAGTATCCGTCGCAGCGGTGTGTACCGTTCACGCCGGGCACGCTCATACTCTTCATCAAAATCGGGATAACGCTCCAGCGTGTCGCCTGCCACCGCGATGATATCAGGCTTTTCGCGCTGTATAAGCCTGAGTATATCGTCGGCATTTCGCTCGTGGATATCCGCCGCCAGCGCTATGGTCATGGGATGTGATAACCCCGTGGCGGTCACGGTGTATTCAGTTGTGACCGCACTTTGCTTCATGGCTCACACTCCGTTACTATCCTATGCCGCTGTCCGGAAAATATGCGTCTGCCCTACTTCCAGAAGCTGAGCACGGATTCATCCAGCCCGATATCACGAGCCTTGAATTTGGGATCAAGTCGCTTTTTCTTTTGCTGCTCAAAGTCGCGCAGCGCCTTGACCGCCACACCCGATAAGATGATACAGCATGGTATATTTATAAGCGTCATGCCGCCCATTGTGATGTCTGCAATGCTCCACGCCAGATCCATGGACGCCAGCGCGCCTACAAAGATAACGAGCACGCAGACAATGTAGAACACTGTCATAAACCTTTTGGACGGCTGTCTTTTTTTATTTAAGTAAATCAGCGCGTTGTCTACATAGTAAAGGTTGCCTATGAGCGTAGTAAAGGCAAACAGCACCATGGCTATGGTTATGAATATAGGTCCGAATCCGCCTAATATGGTGGAAACCGCGTTTTGAACATAAGGCGCGCCCGCGACGTCGCCGTTACGCGCAACGCCCGAGCACAGGCACATAAGCGCGGTTGCAGTGCACAGCAGCATTGTGTCGATATAAACAGACACGGTCTGAACCAAGCCCTGCTTTACGGGATGGGTAACATCCGCGGAAGCCGACGCGTTCGGAGCGGAGCCTACGCCCGCCTCGTTCGAGAACAGTCCGCGCTTGATGCCGTACACCATGCACGAGCCGCTGAGTCCGCCGAAGATAGCGCGGAAATCAAAAGCGTTTTGGAAGATGTCCGCAAACGCCTGCGGAATGTATGAAACGTGTGCAAAAACAACGATCAGAGAAACCAGCACATAGGTAACGCCCATAATAGGAACCAACTTTTCGGTCAGCTTGATAATGCGCTTGCCGCCGCCCATTACGCAAAACGCCACCGCAGCCGCCAAAATACCGCCGACAATAAGCGGAGTCCACGTGGAATCATAAAACTCATACGCCTTAAAGCAGGACTGCACGTTGTAGGAGCACAGCAGGTTAAAGCCAAAGGCATATGTCGCGATCAGAAAAACGCAGAAGATGATCGCGATAACAGGCGCTTTAAGCGCTTTTTCTATGTAGTAGGCAGGGCCTCCGTAACAGCCGCCGTCCTTGTATTTTTGTTTGTATATCTGCGCAAGCGTACTCTCGATAAACGCCGAGGACGCGCCGATGATACACATAAGCCACATCCAAAAGCACGCGCCGGGTCCGCCGATACAGATAGCGGTAGAAACGCCTACGATGTTGCCCGTACCAACGCGTGAGGCGGTGGACACCATGAGCGCCTGAAAGGAAGAAACCTTTTGCTCGGAAGCAGGTTTTTCCACTATCAGCTTGCATGATGTTCCGAACAGCCTTAGCTGTACAAATTTGGTGCGAAAAGAAAAGAACAAACCTGCCGCGGCAAGAACGATGATGAGTATCGGGTAGTACATAACATCGTCAACGCCGGAAAAGAACTTGGTTATTGATTCAAACATTACTCTCTCCTTGATTCTCCCTTATTAGGATATTTTACTGTTTTTCCTGCCGCATCCGGTCACGAACCTTTTGCACGGAACGCAGGATATTATCCACAGCGCTGTCGTCCTCAAACACACTGACGTAGCCTTGGATAGATTGAGCCTTTGCATACAAAACGCGTGCATGGCGGTACACGAAGATCCTCGCCTCGCGTTTTCCGTTTTTTGCCTCTTGGATAGTGTTTGCTCCGGCGGAATTACCGTCCATTGCGATGACCACCGACGGGCGGCGCTTAAAGATCTCATAAGCAAAGCTTTTGTAAAGACCCATTCGCGTCGGCTCGATAGAAACCCTCACCCCTACGCCGCTCTGCTTTATTCGGGCTGCCTCGGTACGGGTGACGCGGGTCGGCACGATGGCAAACACCTCGAACCGCCCGTTTGCGAGCCGTACCAGCTCCTGCTCGTAGGAGGTCAGGCGGCTTCCTATGACAAAGCAGGTCTTGTCCGGGTCGAGCCTCTCGACAAGAGCGCTGAGCAGGTCGCGCAAGGGCTGCTTCATGCGTGTTGCGTGACGGCTGCTGTTGAAGCTTCCGCCGAGCAGGATGACCGGAGCCTTGTCTGTGGGGATAGGACGGATCTGAGCTTTAAAGCACTCGGCGCTGTCAAGCTTGTTTTCGTCGGATATAGCCTCGGTATGCTCTCGTGCTTCCCTGAGGATGCGTTCCTCAAAGAACCGCTCCGTATCCGCGCCGACCGCAAGCCGGGCAAAAGCCTTTGTTTTTTCGCCGAACACCCTCATGCTATCAGAGAGCACTTTATCCTCCGCGCGGCGCATAAGCATCATATCGTCATAGGTCAGGTCGAGCAGCCGCTCCAGGGCAAGCTGTTCGTCGATGGAATCGGTGCCGTAGATAGCGCCGCCGTCCGTACCCTGAACGCAGCTTACACCTCCGCGCAGATATTTGCGCAGCGGATGGTGATTGAGCGCGGTCAGGTTATTGAGGCGCACGTTTGAGGTTAGCTGAAACTCCAGCACCGCTCCGCTTTCACGAAGCTGCTCCATAAGCTGCAGTCCCTTTTGAGAATTCAGGTTGGCTGTATACAGACCGTGACCTATCCGCAGCGGAGGCATAGGCTGACCCTGAGCCAAGGCTTCGCGCACACAGGCGAGACTGTTCGCCACGTTATCGCGCAGACCGTCGTTTTCGCCGGCGTGGATCCTGATAACAAAGCCCGGGTTCTCTCCGGCTATTTCCACCAAGCCGCGCAGAGTCTGCCGCAGGTCGCGGATATCGTTGATCTCCTCGCCGATTATGTCGCTTCCGGCAACATAAGGGTCGCAGGCAACGGCGCGGATGACTCCGAGCTGCCGCTGCACATCCTCACGGGTCAGGGCGTTCTCACGCACTATGGTAAGGGGTATACGGCGTATCGCCGCCAAAAAGCGGATGGTGACTCCGGTTTCCTTTGTGACGGCAGGCATAACGCCGTGCACCTGACCGAGCATTCGTGCCGCCGCTTCGTGCTTGACGAGGGTGGTGTCGGATATTTCAAGGTACCTGACTCCGCGTTTTTTGCTGCCGCGCGCTATCCACAGCAGCTTGTTTTGGAACAGGGTCAAGCCGGCGTAATCTTCGCTTTGGCTGTCGATCAGCATCTGTCCCACCGCGCCCGAGATATCCGCGTCGGGAATGTCACGGTAACCGTCAAGCTCTATGCGGCAGGAGGCAGGCTGACCCTTGGCAAATACATAGCGGTACAGGTACACCTTTTCAAGATTTGTGAACACCGCCTGACCGTCCTTTAAGATGGTAAGCGATGCGCGGATCTTGGGGATATTATACTCCGCGTTTTTAAGGTTGTTCAAAATAAAATCGGCAAAATTGATGAAGGTGTTGTCGTCGATCTTGCGCGTCAAATACTTTCCCGTAAGCGTAGAGTCGCTGAATTGCAGCTCGACCTCCGCGCGCTGCCGCTCAAGCATACCGCGCTGCGCCTCGGTACAGCGCAGTCCGAGCTTTTTGATGTAATAAAGCGGATAGCGGATCTGATGAAAAATACCCAGCGCGATCAAAATATCCGCGTCCAAATTCGCGTTCATGTGCGTATGCAGGTCGGTGCGGAATTTATATTCGCGGCGGATATATGTCTTGACCAGCGTTTTTTTGACGTCGAGGCGATAGTCCTTTGTCTGACTCATCAGCGTTTTGGATATCGCCGGAATATACGCCTTGCGCTCGATCGTGCCGTCCGGGTAGATATTGGCGACCTTGGTGTCAGCCATGCGCAGCACGTAAACCTCGCGGTTGCGCTCGTCGATATAGCACGGCACCTTGCCTGAGATCACCTTTAGTCCGTCCGCGCCCGTACTGAGCTTAAGATTGCACAGCCGCGCCAGATTAGTGATAAGATTCCCCTTGGCGTGGTTGGGCGTTCGCAGCACATACCACAGCCCGTCTTGGGTCATATTAAGTTCGATTATTATGTCTTTTTCCTTATCAAGATACAGCTTTCCGAAAAACGCCATACTGCTCACCGCCGTCGCAGAGTATATTTTGTTATATTATAACACTAATAGCACTACATTTCCACTGATTTTGATAAAATAATATATTTTCTTGACGATACTGAATAACAAATGGTATAATAAACGCAGGAAAAGCAAAATAATATAACAGAGGTGCGGAACATGAAATCAAGCTATGACGTTGTCGTGATAGGCGCGGGTCCTGCCGGAGCCGCGTGCGGTATCACGCTGCAAAAGTCGGGAATCGACCACTGCGTACTGGACAAGGCGACCTTTCCGCGCGGAAAAACCTGCGCGGGCTTGGTAACCGGCAAGGCACTAAAACTGATCCGGGAACTGTTTGAAGCAGAGGACGTTGACCGCCTGTTTTGTGAAAAATCGGAAACGATATCGCTGTACCGAAAAGAGGAAAAGCTGGTTGAAGCGCCCCTTGCGCGACCCGTGCAGCTGGTGAACCGCCGGGAGTTTGACAACGCGTTGGCGCAGCGGTACAGGGAGCTCGGCGGCGAGCTGTACGAGGGAAGCGTGATACGCGATATAGATTACGGCGCAAATCAGCTTCACCTTGCCGACGGACGCGTTACAGAATACAAGCAGCTTATCTTTGCCGACGGCGCGCTGAGCATGGCGCACAAACAGCTTAAAACCGACAAGCGTGATTTGGCGTTCGGTGTGGAGGCGTATCTGCCTGCCGAACAGTTCCCGACCGAGAGCGTTGACATATACTTTGACTATCTGCCCAACGGCTATGTGTGGGTGTTTCCGCACGGCGACACGGTCTGCGTGGGCTTGGCTAACCTGTATGATAAGGGCACGGATTACCGCGGACTTCTGACGGCGTTCTTAAAGGAACACGGCGTAACGCCCGACACCTCGCAATACATCGGCGCGTTTTTGCCCTACGGCACGGTGATAGATCAAAAAAAGCTGCCGCCAAACGTAATGCTGACAGGCGACGGATTTGCCGACCCGATCACCGGCGAAGGGCTGTATATGTCGATGCAAACCGGCATCTACGCGGCGCAGGCGCTGAAAGCCGACGTGCCGAAGGAAGATTATTTGAACCGCGTAAAGCGGCTGACGCGTATCGTAAGGGACGGCAAACGAGTGCAAAAACTGTTCTTTTCGCCCTCCATTCAGCAAAAGCTGCTCAAAAAAGTAAAAGGCAAAAACCGTTTTGTATCCTACTACTTCGACAGTCAGGTTGACGACTACCGCTTTGAATACCGAGAAATGCGCGAGCTGATAAGAGCCTACAAAAAGAAATACCATAAATAAAAACGGGGAGCCTCGGCTCCCCGTTAACTTTAT
>CAMHCD010000071.1 GCA_946183545.1 uncultured Clostridia bacterium | reverse complement strand
AAAGACGTGTACCTGATTGGTCTGGACGACAATCATATTGACGCGCTGATCGCCGATTATACAGCCCAAAACCGGGGCATAACTATAATAAGACTAAAGGACAGCTATCAGATGGTTTCCTGCAAGGAATACGCGCCTCAGATCCGCACCGTAATGGATCTGCGCCGCAATACGCCGTTGTCTCAGGCAGCGCTTGAGGTCTTGGCAGTGGTGGCGTATAACCAGCCCGTAACAAAGGCATTTGTGGAGCAGGTGCGCGGCGTCGATTGCAGCGGAGTTATCGGAAGCCTGACCGCCAAGGGTCTGGTGGAGGAAAAGGGCAGACTGGAGCTGCCCGGCCGTCCGCTGCTTTACGGCACGACCGAAAACTTTCTGCGTTGCTTTAACCTGACAAGTCTTGACGAGCTGCCGCCTTTGCCGGAGAGCGAGGACGAGCAGTCTGATAATAATTCTACAGAAGAAAATAACGAAACTTTGGAAGAATCATAACGAATTGAAAAAGAGGTGGTGACGCATGAACGGTTGGTTGATCTTCCTTCTGGTCATCCTCGTCATCATTTTGCTGTTGTTGATTCCCGTCGGCGTACAGCTCACCTTTGAAAAGGAGCTGCGCGTGCGGCTTAAGATCGGCTTTATCCCTATTACGCTGTATCCGAAAAAACCCAAAAAGCCGAAGAAGGAAAAAAAGAAAAAAGAAAAACCCGATGAAGCTCCCAAAAAAGAGGAGAAAAAGGAAAAGAAGCCCGGTATCATAAAGCAAAAGGGTTTGTCGTGGCTGCTCGATACCGCCAAAAACGCCGCGATACTTACCAAGGGCGTGCTAAGGGACTTTTTCCGTCACCTAAAGATCAAGCGGCTGCTTGTCAGCATAAACTATTGCGGCGAGGACGCAGACGACACCGCGGTAAAATACGGCTACCTTTGCCTGTCGGTTTATCCCGCGGTCAGCATACTGGTCAATATCAGTAAGCGCCGCCGCTACGGAGTAGACATCACTCCGCTGTTTGACGCAAACAGCGAGTCAAGCTATTACGTTGATTTTGAAGCGGGCATACGTTTGCTTTGGCTGTTTGTGCTTTTGTTCAGGCACGGCTTCAAGGCTATCAGGCTGCTTTTGAGCCTGCGCAACAAGACCAAGGCGGACAAGGCGATCCTCGAAGAAGAAAAAAACAGGATTTCAGAAAAAGGAGAATTTGCAATGGATCATCCTATCGGAAATTTAATGAATGTTACCATGGAAAAAATCAAGGAGATGGTGGACGTCAACACAATCGTCGGCGAACCCATTACCTCTGCTGACGGCACGCTGATCATCCCCGTGTCCAAGGTCAGCTACGGCTTTGCTTCGGGAGGCTCCGACCTGCCCACAAAGACCGAAAAGAACCTGTTCGGCGGCGGTAGCGGCGCCGGTGTTACGATCCAGCCTATCGCGTTTTTGACCGTGTATCAGGGAAATGTGCGCCTGATCTCCGTCAACAACAACGGCGACGGCCTTGACAGACTGGTCGATATGGTGCCCGACGTGGTTGAAAAGGTAAAGGGATTCTTTAAGAAGGACAAAAAGGATGACGCTGCGCTTGCGGCGGCAGACGACTTTTCCGAAATCACTATTGACGACATAGAGTAATATTGCGCGCTGCCCTTTGCATAGCTTTATGCAGGGGGTATCGTTATGAAAAAGCTGATTTCGCTGTTGCTGTGCGCGGTGTTTGTGCTGCCTGCAAGCGTCGTAAAGGCTGCGGAAAAACCCGTTGCCTCGGCGCTGAGCTATATTCTGTACTGTCCGCAAAACGGAGCCGTGCTCCTTAGCAGAAACAAGGACAAACGCATGAAGCCTGCAAGCACCACAAAGGTGATGACGACGCTGCTTACGCTGGAAGCGGCTCAAAAAAAGAACAAAGCGGTCACCTTTACTCGCGCCATGACAGCCGAGGGCAGTTCGATGTACCTTAAATACGGCGAACAGGTGCGCCTGACCGACCTTGCGGCAGGCATGATGATGTGCTCCGGCAACGACGCGGCAAACGCGGCGGCTATAGGTATCGCGGGCAGCACTGAGAGCTTTGCAGGTCTTATGAACAAACGGGCTCAACAGCTTGATATGAGCCGCACGCATTTTGTTACGCCCAACGGACTGGACGACGATCAGCATTACACCACCGCCTTCGATATGGCGCTGCTGATGGCGGCTGCGCTAAAAAACCCGTCGTTTGCCAAGCTTACGGCGCAAAAGAGCAGTACGGTGGAGTTTTTAAATCCCAAGGGCAAATCAGTTACCTATCCCAACCACAATAAGCTGTTGAAGCTATACGGCGACTGCATCGGCGGCAAAACGGGATATACAAGGGCGGCAGGCAGGTGCCTTGTGACCGCCGCAAAGCGCCAAGGGCTTACGCTTATCTGCGTTACCTTTAACGACCGTTCCGACTGGGACGACCATATGCGCCTGTACGATTACGGCTTCAACACGCTCGCCGCGTACACAGCGGATAAAACAGAGTTTAAGTTCCCCTGTGTCGGCGGACGGAATGACACGGTCAGGGCGGAGTGTTCCGCTTCCGTTATCGTTGTTACGCCGCGGCAAAAGCGTCGTATCAGGCAGACCGTATATGCCGAAGCGTTTGTTTATGCCCCCGTTAGGAAACGGCAAAGGGTAGGCAGGGTGGAATATACCTGCGGCGGAAAGCTCCTTAAAAGCGTTGATATATACGCCTGTACCGATAATCCGTTACAGACGGACGACAGGGGATTATTGCAAAAAATAAAGGATATTTTACATTATGGCTAAAAAAGAAGAACCTATAAGATTACAAAAATTCATAGCCCAGTGCGGCATCGCCTCCCGCCGAAAAGCGGAGGAGCTGATTTTGCAGGGCAAGGTCAAGGTAAACGGCAAGCCTGCGGTGCTTGGCGACAAGGTGACTTCCGCCGATAAGGTCACGCTCAGCGGCAAGCGTATCGTTATGCCGAAAACGCATTACCGCTACATAATGCTCCACAAGCCGCGCGGCTTTATTACCACAATGAACGACGAGCGCGGCAGAAAATGCGTGGCGGAGCTGGTGGCTAACGTGGGTGAGCGCGTGTATCCCATCGGCAGACTTGACAAGGACTCTGAGGGCTTGCTTATCTTTACCAACGACGGCGAATTTGCCAACAAGGTTATGCATCCGCGCAACAGCGTTTATAAATACTATCGCGTTACCGTGCGTCCGGGCATCACCGAGGAGCAGCTTGTAAAGCTTGAAACCGGCGTAGAGATCGACGGTCAAAAAACCGCGCCCGCAATCGTGCATGTGGTTCATAAGGAAGAGGGCAGAGTGGTGCTCGAAATGATCCTTCACGAGGGCAAAAACCGAGAGATCCGCAAAATGTGCGACGCGGTAGGCTTGGAGGTAGCTCGCCTAAAGCGCACGCAGATAGGCGGCGTTAAGATGGGCATGCTCAAACAGGGCGACTGGCGGGACCTCACCGAAAAAGAGGTCAAAAATCTGCTGATAAATCCTATTGTCAACGGAAGAACAATTTAAAACAAGCGGAATTCTCAGGTCGGGAAGACAGCCGGTTTTACAAATCGCTGTCCGCCCGACCTTTGATTTTCAATTTTCAATGAAAAAACTGTTGTTTTTTTCACTTGGATTTGCTATAATAGATAATGTATGAAATTATCATGCGGTAGTATAGGTTGCCGCTTTGATGGAGGAATCAGTATGAGTATGGAAACGATCAATGCCGCAAAAGCTGAAATTGCTTCTACAGCCGCGTATAAAACCCTTACGGCGTTTTTTGACGCGGACAGCTTCTGCGAGCTTGACGCCTTTGCCAAATCAGGCGAGGGCTTTGCCGAGGCTGTTGCGGGTTACGGCACTGTAGAGGGCTTGCCCGTGTACGCGTTTGCGCAGAACAGCGACATAAGCGGCGGCGCTCTAAGCAAGGCGCAGACCGCAAAGTTAAAGAAGTTATACGCCCTTGCGCTTAAAACAGGCGCTCCGATAGTAGGGTTTTACGACAGCGTAGGCGGCAGACTGCAGCAGGGAACAGAGCTGCTCGGCGGCTGCGGCGAGGTGCTTAAGCTCGCGTCCAAGGCGTCCGGAGTGGTTCCGCAGATCTCGGTAGTGCTGGGCAATTGCCTTGGCACAAACGCGCTCAACGCTGCTTCCGCAGATATGGTCATTATGGCAAAGGACGCGCAGATGTCCTTGGACGTTACGGGCGAAAACGCCTCCGCGGAGTTTAACGCCGAGCATGGCAATGCCGCGATCATCGCGGATGACAAAGATAAGGCTATTGAAAAAGCCCGTCAGCTGCTGACGTATCTGCCCTCCAATAACCTTGTGTCGGCACCTCAGACAGACTCGCTGCAGCCCGGCGATGAGGATACGAACTGCATCGTCACCAAGGTTGCGGACGCGGATTCCAAGCTCAAATTAGGCGACGCCTGCGGTGACGCCGCACGCACCCGTCTGGCGCGTATCGGCGGTCAGGTGGTCGGCGTGGTACGCACCACCGGCGGCAAGCTCGACTGCAAATCCGCAAACAAAGCGGCTAAGTTTGTTCGCTTTTGCGACGCGTTCTCTATTCCGCTCATCACCTTTGCGGACTGCACCGGCTTTAGCTGCATTAAGTCGGCGGTAAAGCTGACCTCAGCATACGCCGAGGCTACCACAGCTAAAATCGCGGTTATCGTAGGCAAGACCATCGGCTCCGCGTATATCGCTCTTGCCGGCACCGGCGCAAACGCCGACGCGGTTTATGCGCTGCCCGACGCGGTTATATCTCCCGTTAATGTGGAGGCTGCCGCGTTCATTATGGCGGAGGACAAAATGAACGTTCCCGTCAGTGAGCAGCAGGCGGCAGCAGAGCAGTTTGCCGCGGAGAATCTTTCCGCCTTCAATGCCGCTCAAAACGGATATGTGGACGGTATCGTAGAGCTCAGTGAGCTGCGCGCAACGCTTATCGGCGCGCTGGATATGCTCTCCGGCAAGCGCGTTCCGACCGTTGCCAAAAAGCATAACACAGTTTAATTTCTAATATAGAATTATATTTTCGATATAAAGGGGAAAACAGTCATGAAGAATTTAAGAATCACAGTTAACGGTACCGCTTACGACGTTCAGGTTGAAGAGCTGGGCGAATCCGCAGCTCCTGCAGCTCCTGCGGCTGCTCCTGCCGCAAAGCCTGCCGCTCCCGCCGCAAAGCCTGCCGCTCCCGCCGGCGCAAAGGGCAGCGTAGAGGTCAAGGCTCCCATGCCCGGAACCGTTGTAAACGTTGTTGTAAACCCGGGCAATGCTGTTAAGGCAGGCGACGATTTGGTGTTTATTGAAGCTATGAAGATGGAAACTCCCGTCAAGGCGCCGCAGGACGGCACGGTTGCCACTGTAGAAGTCAGCAAGGGCGAAGCGGTCGATTCCGGCAAGGTGCTTGTCACCCTTAATTAACGGGCTTGCGAAGGAGTAAACAAACATGGCTAAGAAGATCAAAATTACCGAAACCGCGCTGCGTGACGCGCACCAGTCGCTGATCGCCACCCGTATGACCACTGAGGATATGCTGCCGATTTTAGACAAAATGGACGCTATCGGCTATTATTCTCTTGAGTGCTGGGGCGGCGCTACCTATGACGCGTGCCTGCGCTTTTTGAACGAAGACCCTTGGGAGCGTCTGCGCACCATCAAGGATCACTGCAAGAACACCAAGCTGCAAATGCTGTTCCGCGGTCAGAACATGCTGGGCTACCGCCATTATGCCGACGACTGCGTGGCATATCTGGTGCAGCGCTCTATCGCCAACGGTATTGATATCATCCGCATTTTCGATGCGCTCAATGATATAAAGAACCTTAAAACCGCTATTACCGCCGCCAACAAGGAGGGCGGTCACGCGCAGGTCGCCATCAGCTACACCACGGGTCCCGTGTTCACTGATGATTACTATGTGGACTACGCCAAGCGCATTGCCGACGCAGGCGCGGATTCCATCTGCATAAAGGATATGGCGGCGCTGCTTACCCCCGTGCGCGCCGAAAGCCTGACAAAGGCTATCAAGGCGGCTCTGCCCGAAATGCCGCTGCAGATCCACACCCACTACACCTCGGGTCTTGCTTCTATGTGTCTGTTAAAGGCTGTTGAAGCCGGAGCAGACGCGATCGATACCGCGATCAGCCCATTGGCGCTCGGTACCTCACACGCTCCTACCGAATCTATGGTAGCCGCTATGCAGGGAACGGAGTTTGACACAGGACTTGATATCCGTCAGCTGGCTGAGGTTCGCGCGTACTTTATGACCCTGCGCGAAAAATACATCGAAAACGGCTTGCTCGATCCCAAAATGCTTGCCACCGACGCAAAGGCGCTTATCTATCAGGTGCCGGGCGGAATGCTCAGTAACCTGCTGTCACAGTTAAAGCAGGCAGGCAAGGAGGATCAGCTTGATAAGGTGCTTGAGGAAGTACCGCGCGTTCGTGAGGATTCCGGTTATCCGCCCCTTGTAACGCCCACATCCCAGATCGTAGGAACACAGGCGGTGTTCAATGTGCTTACGGGCGAACGTTACAGCATGTGCACCAATGAGTTCAAGGACATGGTAGCAGGCAAATACGGTACCACGCCTATGCCCATCGACCCCGCGTTCCAAAAGAAGATCTGCGGCGACATGGAGATCATCCACGGCAGACCCGCCGACCGCTTAGAGCCCGAGCTCGACAAGCTCAGAGGCGAGATATCACAGTGGATAGAGCAGGAGGAGGACGTGCTCTCCTACGCTCAGTTCCCCAAGGTAGCGCTGGACTTCTTTGAGAAGCGCCGCAACAAAAAAGCCGGTATCAACGGCGAACTCCTCGACAAGGAAAACAAAATACATCCCGTATAATGCAGCGGCGCCATCGCGCCGGGCAAGACATTAACAACGGTCTTACTTAATACGGATTTGATAAAGCAGGATCGACGCGTTTCTATCCTGCTTTTCTTTTGACTTGCGTCCGGTAATATGCTATACTATAATCATAAAACTACAAGAGAGGTGAACAGAGTGACAAACGGCGACAGTCACGGGTCGGATGGGAGCAGGTATTTAAAACACGCCGCGTGCATACAGCGCCGTGCGTTGCTTTGCCGCGTTGTTTTTGATAACTGATTTTCTGTCCGCTTCAGTTTAAATGAATCGGAGGGAGTAAAGTGACAAAAGAGATAAACACTGCCGCAACAGAGACGGTAAAACCTGATTACGAAAGAAAAATCATTGCTGTTATCCGCAGTGATATATCGCCCAAGGCGGCTCGCCTTAAGTTGGAAGGTTACCACGGCAACGACATTGCGCAGGCGATGGACGAGTTGTCGGAGCGCGAGCGGGTCAAGCTGTACCGCATTTGTACGGCGGAGATGCTCGCCGAGGCGTTCGAGTACCTTGATGAGGACAAAGCAGGCTTTTACCTGAGCGAAATGGATATAAAAAAGGCGGCGCAGCTGGTGTCGGAGCTTGAGGCGGACACTGCCGTGCATATCCTGAGCGAGCTGGAGCGGCAAAAACGAGGTCTGGTCATCGAAATGCTGCCCGAGGATATCCGCCGAGATATCGAGCTGGTATCTTCTTTTGACGAAGATGAGATCGGCAGCCGCATGACTACCAACTGTATCGTGGTGCGCGAAAACCTCAGCGTCAGCCGGGCTATGGAGGAGCTTGTGCGTCAGGCGGAGGAAAACGACAATATTTCTACAATCTTTGTAACCGACGCCGACGGCGCGTTTTACGGAGCGGTAGACCTAAAAGAACTGATCACTGCCAAAAACAAGGGCAGTTTGGAGGATCTTATCATAACCTCGTTCCCGTATGTTTACGCGCATGAGACGATAGATGAATGTATCGAAAAGCTAAAGGACTATTCGGAGGATTCGATCCCGGTGCTCGATAACGCCAACCGTTTGTTAGGCGTTATTACTTCGCAAAGCTTGGTTGAGGTCGTAGACGACGAAATGGGCGAGGACTACGCGCGTTTGGCAGGTTTGATCGCCGAGGAGGATCTTAACGAACCGCTGCTGAAAAGTATGAAAAAACGCCTGCCTTGGCTGGTAGCTTTATTTGGTCTTGGTATTGTGGTGTCTGCCGTCGTGTCTGCGTTTGAGCAGGTGGTGGCGCAGCTCACGCTGATCATGGCGTTTCAGTCGCTTATTTTGGATATGTCCGGTAACGTCGGCACCCAGTCGCTGGCGGTCACTATCCGCGTGCTGATGGACGAAAACCTTACCTTTCAGCAAAAGCTTCGCCTTGTTCTAAAGGAAAGCCGTGTCGGTTTGTGCAACGGACTTTTGCTCGGATTGATTTCGATCGTGTTTGTGGGACTGTTTATCATGTTGTTCAAGCACAAGGATTTTATGTTCTCGTTTGCGGTTTCGGGCTGTATCGGTGTGGCACTGTTGCTGGCGATGTTGATTTCCAGTACGGTGGGTACGCTGATCCCGCTGTTCTTCAAAAAAATCAAGGTTGACCCTGCGGTCGCGTCCGGTCCGCTTATCACTACTGTCAACGACTTGGTGGCGGTCGTCACCTACTACGGGCTCAGTTGGGTGCTGCTTATCCAAGTTCTGCATTTGTCTTAGAGGCACACGCTGAAAATATATATCATTAAAAGGCATCTCACCGCTTTGGTTGGGATGCCTTCATAAAATTCTTGACAGTCTTGCTTAAAAAATGTATAATATAATAGATAAATCTTTATTGAAAGGATGATTTTATGAATTGTACTAATTGTGGTTCACCGGTACCTCCCAACACAAAGTTTTGCCCCAAATGCGGACATTCAGTAGGCGCGTCAAATGATAATGTTTTTGATTCCGCCGAAACCACTATTTTGGGAAAAGGTCAGGAACAGCAGGCAAACGGATATCAGCAGCAAGCTTATAGTTCAGCCGGCAGTCAGCAGCCGCAGTACTCAAACCCACAGCCTCAGTATTCAAATCCCCAGCCGCAGCAGCCTCCGTTCAACGGCTATATGCAGCAGCCGCTAATGGATCCAACCATGCAGCCTGTTTCGGTAGGCGGTTGGATCGGTGTATTTTTCCTTTGCTGCATTCCGTTTGTGAATATCATTATGCTGTTTGTTTGGGCGTTTAGCGGCGGTACAAAAAAATCGCTGAAGAACTACGCAAGAGCATCTTTGATTTTGACATTGATTTCTATCATTTTGGTCGTGATCATTTCTGTTATCATTGCCGCAATGGGAATCAATATATCGTATTCCTTAAGATAAAAGTTCGGAAAATCAGGCTGTCGCAGAATAAAGCGGCAGCCTTTTTGTCTGATCAGTTTTCCATTTGTTTTCCCAAAAAAGCCGCGGCGCTTTGAGCCAGCTTTATTTCGGCGCCTGTTGGGATCTTTACTTCCTCGCCGCTGAGCAGTACAACGGCTCCCATTACGTCGCCGGATGAAATGATGGGGTAGATCACCGCAGCGCAGTTTTGAACGCCTTCAATTGGCAGCACGTCGCCGAAGGTCTGCTGGGTGGCGGCGTAGCTTTTGCGATTGTTCATATAGCTGTCTAAAATCGGGCTGACCCTGCGCTCCAAAAACTCACGCTTGCTCACTCCGGCAGCCGCTATCACATGGTCGGTGTCGCAAATCAAGGTAGGCATCGTGCTGATTCGCGAGATCACGTCCGCGTATTGCCCCGCAAATTCGCTTAGCTCCCCTACGGGAGAGTACTTCTTGAATATTACTTCCCCGTCCGTGGCGGTGTAAATCTCCAGAGGGTCTCCGTCACTGATAATGTTGACAGCGAACTTCTTATCTTTTGTGTTTTTGCTTTGCTGATTTTGCTCTTTTTCAAGATCGG
>CAMHCD010000070.1 GCA_946183545.1 uncultured Clostridia bacterium | reverse complement strand
CTGTTCTCAAATCGCTGTATGTGCCGCCCTGGTTTATGCCGAACAGCATTTGCTCTTTGTTTATTGTATCATCAAGGCTGTTGAGGTAATTAAGATGATCTGCGCAGCGCTTGAGCCAACGCGTAGTACGCGCTACGCTGTCCTTGACATAGGGGTAGGGAGAAGGGTTTTCCACACATTCGTCAAACGCCATCGCAATAGTTGATCCTAAGTTTGACTGTATGCGCATGCTCTCTTCGGGTCCCATAAATATTTTTCTGCCGTCAATATGGGAGTGGAAGGTTACGCCTTCCTCCTTGATATCGCGCAGCTTGGCAAGCGAGAACACCTGAAAACCGCCGCTGTCGGTAAGTATAGGACCGTCCCAGCGTGTAAACCGGTGCAGGCCGCCAAGCTCCTTGACCTTGTCGTCGCCGGGGCGCAGGTGCAAATGGTAAGTGTTGCACAGCTGCACCTGACATTTTATGTTTTTTAAGTCCAGTGCGGAAACCGCTCCCTTGATCGCTCCGCAGGTGGCTACATTCATAAAGGCGGGAGTTTGAATGGTACCGTGCGGCGTGATAAACTCACCGCGCCGCGCGTTGCCCTCATTTTTTATCAGTTTATACATTTTCGTCCTCCGTCAGTTCTGCGACTGAATAAAACGCGTTGCCAAATCCAGTAAAGCAGACAATTATTAAGAATTATAGAATCGACATGCAATCTCCAAAGGAGAAGAAGCGGTAACGCTCATCAACGGCGGCTTTATATGCGTTCATGGTGTTTTCGTAACCGGCAAAGGCGGATACGAGCATGATAAGTGTGCTTTCGGGCAGATGAAAGTTGGTGATAAGTCCGTCAAGCACCTTGAATTCATAGCCGGGATATATAAAAATATCCGTGAATCCCTCGCAGGGAACTATCGCACCCTGTTGTGTGGCAACGCTTTCCAGTGTTCGGCAAGAGGTGGTGCCGACCGCTATTACCCTGCCGCCGTTTTCTTTGGTTTTATTGATCAGCTCGGCGGTTTCTTTTGGGATCTCATAGTGTTCGCTGTGCATTTTATGCTTTGTCACATCGTCCACCTTCACGGGACGGAAGGTACCAAGTCCGACATGAAGCGTAACATAAGCAATGTTCACGCCTTTTGCGCGTATCCTTTCCATCAGCTCCTCGGTAAAATGCAGTCCGGCTGTAGGGGCGGCGGCAGAACCGAGCTCGTGGCTGTATACCGTTTGATAGCGCTCCTGATCCTGAAGTTCTTCGGTGATATAGGGAGGCAGCGGCATTTTTCCGATTTTGTCAAGAGCGGCATAAAAGTTTTCGTTGCTGTCAAAGTCAACGATGCGGTTGCCGTCGTCACATACCTCTGCGACCTTCGCGTTGAGTATCCCGTCGCCGAAGGAAAACCTTGCACCGACCTTTGCCTTTCTGCCGGGCTTGCACAGGGTCTCCCATCGGTTTCCGCTTATCTGTCGGAGAAGCAAAAACTCGACCCTTGCGCCGGTTCCGTCTTTAACGCCGTAGATCCTTGCCGGAAGCACGCGGGAATCGTTGGCGACCAGCAGGTCGCCCTCGTTAAGATAATCTATAATATCATAAAAATGCTTATGCTCTATAGAACCGTTTTGACGGTCCATCACCATCATTCGCGAACTGTCGCGCGGTTCAACGGGTGTTTGTGCGATAAGTTCCTTGGGCAAATCGTAATAAAAGTCAGCGGTTTTCATAAAATGACCTCGCAATCATAAAATAATCAAAAATACAAAGATGAAATAATTGACAATATGAGCTTAAAATGATATATTATATAGTAAGGCAATGTGGCTTTGAACATTGCTGTGGGGTAATAAGCGGATTTGTTTTTGCATTGCGTGATACTATAATATAATATTTACGGCAAGTTGGCAACCGCTTTTTCAGTTTATTTTGTTATTTTGTAAAAATTCGGAGGAATCACAGTGAAAAAGTACAAAGTTGGAATCATCGGAGCAACAGGCATGGTAGGCCAGCGTTTTGCGCTGCTTTTGGAGAATCATCCTTGGTTTGAGGTAGCTGTTCTTGCTGCCAGCGGCAGAAGCGCCGGAAAAACATACGGTGAGTGCGTTGACGGCAGATGGCACATGACCGCAGCTCTTCCCGAAAAATACAAAGATATGGTTATCATGGACGCAGAAAAAGTAGAGGAAGTTGCCGCAAAGGTTGACTTCTGCTTCTGTGCTGTCAATATGAAAAAGGATGAGATCAAGGCTTTAGAGGAGCGTTACGCAAAGGCGGAGTGTCCTATAGTGTCAAATAACTCCGCAAACCGCTTTACACCCGACGTGCCTATGGTCATCCCCGAGATCAACGCCGACCACATCAAAATCATTGAGGCGCAAAGGAAACGCCTCGGCACCAAGCGCGGTTTTATTGCGGTTAAGTCAAACTGCTCTTTACAGAGCTACGTTCCCGCTATCAATCCCCTTAAGGAGCTGGGCGTAAACAAAGTCCTTGCGTGCACATATCAGGCGATCTCCGGCGCAGGCAAGACCTTTGAAACATGGCCTGAAATGGTAGATAACGTTATTCCTTACATTGGCGGCGAGGAAGAGAAGTCCGAGCAGGAGCCCCTCAAGATCTGGGGTACCATGACAGATACCGAGATCGTAAAGACAGACGATATCTCTATTACATCCCAGTGCATCCGTGTACCGGTTTCGGACGGACACACAGCTGCTGTATTTATGTCGTTCAAGGACGGCGTAAAGAAACCCACTGTTGACGAGATCATCGACATTTGGCAGAACTACAAAGGCAGAGCTCAGGAGCTTGAGCTCCCGAGCGCACCAAAGCATTTCCTGCACTACTTTACCGAGCCCGACCGTCCTCAGATCAACTCCGAGCGCAATTTGGAGAACGGCATGGCGGTATCCGTAGGCAGACTCAGACCCGACACACAGTACGACTATAAGTTTGTATGTATGTCTCATAACACGTTAAGAGGCGCAGCAGGCGGCGCGGTTCTGCTTGCCGAGCTGCTGTGTGCAGAAGGTTATATGGATTAAGTTTTTTAACTAACGGAGGCAGATTATGGCAAATCACATTTTTACCGGTTCCGGTGTTGCCATCATAACACCGATGTATTCAGACGGTAAGGTCAACTATGAAGTTTTTAAGCAGTTGCTTGAATTTCATGTGGAAAACGGTACCGACGCTATCATTGCTTGCGGTACTACGGGAGAAGCCGCCACGCTTTCCGAAAAGGAGCACTGTGAGGTGCTGGAGTTTGTCGCTAAGACTATAGACGGCAGGATCCCCGTTATTGCCGGCACAGGCAGCAACGATACCTCCACAGCGGTAATGCTCTCTCGTGAAGCGCAAAAATCAGGAGTAGACGCAATCCTTTCCGTAACTCCTTATTACAACAAAACCTCGCAGGCGGGTCTTGTAAAGCATTTTAACGTGATAGCCGATGCGGTGGATCTACCCATGATTCTTTACAATGTACCCTCGCGTACTGGCTGCAACATCCAGCCCAAAACCTACACAGAGCTTTGCAAGCATCCCAATATCAGAGCGGTAAAGGAAGCAAGCGGTAATATTTCTCAGGTGGCGCTCATCCGCTCCCTGTGCGGCGACTCTATAGATATCTATTCGGGTAACGACGACCAGACCGTACCGTTCCTGTCACTTGGAGCGCTTGGCGTTATTTCGGTATTTGCAAATATTTGTCCTGCCGAAATGCATCAGATCTGTCAGCTTTGCCTGGACAATAACTTTGCCGAGGCGCAGAAGCTGCACTTCCATTATCTGGAACTGATGAATATTATGTTCAGCGACGTCAATCCTATTCCCATAAAGACAGCAATGAACCTGTTTGGCTTCAATGTGGGAGAGTGCAAGCTGCCGCTTGTTCCCATGAGCGTAGCAGGCTATCATGATCTCAAGGATTGTCTGGCTAAGTACGACCTGCTGGATAAAATATAAAGCATTTATCAGGGAGCGACGAGCGTCACTCCCTGTATTACTATTCCAATAAAAAGGGGACGTTAAAATGATTAATGTAGCAATTGTAGGCTGCAACGGAAAAATGGGCGGATTTGTAGCGCAGTCAGTAAGCGAGAACCCCAACACTCAGGCGCTGTTCGGTGTGGACGCGTTTGGTGAGAGCCGCTATGATTTTCCGGTATATAAGAGCTTTGACGAAGCTCAGCAAAAGCCCGATGTAATAATCGATTTTTCCCATCCGTCTACTCTGGAAGGTATGCTCGGATATGCCGTGTCAAACGGTGTTCCGTGCGTTATTTGTACTACCGGCTACTCCGAAGAGCAGCGCGAACAGATCGCTGAGGCTTCTAAGAGCGTCGCAATATTCTGTTCGGGAAATATGTCGCTCGGTATAAACCTGCTCATAGAGCTGTGCAAGCAGGCGACAAAGGTGCTCGGCGGAGGCTTTGATATTGAAATCGTGGAGAAGCATCACAACCTAAAGGTAGACGCGCCCAGCGGAACAGCGCTTATGCTTGCCGACGCAATTTCCGAAACGCTGCCGCAGGAGCCGCAGTATGTGTATGACCGTCACGCTTACCGCAAAAAGCGCTCAAAGGATGAAATCGGGATCCATGCCGTCAGAGGCGGTACTATAGTTGGAGAGCATGAGGTCATTTTTGCGGGACACGACGAGGTCATAACGCTTACCCATCAGGCACAGTCCAAAGAGGTGTTCGCTGTCGGTTCGGTAAACGCAGCTGTATTTTTGGCAGCTCAGCCTGCAGGCATGTACGACATGGGCAAGATGCTGGCATCTGTTTTATAATACTTCAAACCCGGGCAGCCGCAAGGCTGCCTTTTTTGATGAACTTGTATTCACCTTTCGTTGTCCCTGCATATTATGTAACAAGGAATACTTAAAAAACTGAAAAAGGTGAAATCATGAATCATAATCTTATTTTATTTCATTCCATGACATCTGTGCTAAAAGGCAGAGAGGTGCTTCGGCGCCGCGGAATAGCGTCGCGAGTTATTCGTACTCCGTCTCAGTTGCGGCGCGGCTCCTGCGGTTACAGTCTACTGATAAACCGCCGCTTTGATGAAGCTCTTCGCCTGATAGAGCAGGAGAACATCCCGACGGCGGGGGTTGCCGCCGTTGATATATCTTGATATATTTTGACAACGGAGCCACTACCTTTCCAAAGCCGAAAACGGTCGTAAACGCGGTCAACCGTGCCATGCTAACGGGCGCCAATCCCGGTCGCAGCGGTCATCAAATGTCGGTCAGGGCAGGAGAGCTATTATATCAATGCCGTGTGGACGCGGCAAGGCTGTTTGACTTTGATAAGCCCGAAAATGTAGTTTTTACTCTTAACTGTACAACGGCGCTCAATACTGTGATACAGGGGCTGCTGCGCGGCGGAGGCCACGCGGTCATATCCTCGTTGGAGCATAACGCTGTGCTCCGTCCGCTCGAAGCGTTGAGGAGCAGGGGAGTGACTTATTCGATAGCCGGTGTTGAGGAGGGTGACAGTGAGCAGACCGTCAACAATTTTCGCAGAGCCTTGCAGCCTGACACTAAGCTTGTAGTTTGCACTCATGCTTCAAATGTATTCGGAATACGGTTGCCCGTGGAGCGCATTGCGGCGCTGTGCAGAATATATCATATCCCGTTTTGTCTTGACGCAGCGCAAAGTGCGGGTGTGTTTCCTATCTCTATGCGCGATTCCTGCATTGATTACCTGTGCACGGCAGGGCATAAGGGCTTATACGGACCCATGGGAACAGGCTTGCTTTTGGTTAACAGCGAACGATTGCCGCACAGCTTGATACAGGGCGGAACCGGCAGTTTGTCTGCACAGCGAAAAATGCCCGACATGCTGCCGGATCGCTATGAGAGCGGCACGCCAAACCTTCCGGGTATAGCAGGACTTGACGCCGGTATTCGATTTGTAAGCCGTCAGGGGATTCAGGGCATCTTGCGTCATGAGCTTCGTCTTGCACAGCGGCTGTATGACATGCTAAGTGTATGTGACGGCGTTCAGCTTTATACAGCCAGACCCGAAGCGGACACTCACGCGCCGGTTGTTTCCTTTAACGTCGGAAATTATGACAGTGAGGAGGTCGCATCTGTTCTGAATGACCGTTACGGAATTGCGGTCAGGGCAGGACTGCACTGCGCACCCTTGGCGCATGAGTACTTTGGAACACAGTACCGCGGAACCGTACGCGCTGTAATGTCGGTATTCAATAATAACGCTCAGGTGGAGCGTCTTTGTGAAGCGATAAATAAAATTTCTAAAAAAGCATAAAAATAGGTTGCAATCTTTCCCTGTTTTGTGGTAGAATACTATTAGTAATGATATTCGGGGAAAGGAGGAATAGCGTGGATATATTCCAGAACCTGTTTTCAATTTTAAAAACCATTCAATTAAGGGACATTATAGACATTATCGCTATCGCTCTGGTTATCTTCGGACTGTTTCGCCTTGTTCGCGAGACCCGCGCGATTCAACTCCTGAAAGGTATTTTACTGCTTCTTATAATTTATGCTTTAGCCTCTACTTTTGAGCTTGTCATGCTTTCCTCTTTGCTGAGGCTGTTCTTTGAAGCGTCGGTAGTTATCATCGCCATAATTTTCCAGCCCGAGATCCGCAAGGCATTGGAGCAGATGGGCAGAAACAACACATGGAGACGCTATTTTTCCGTATTTACCAAGCAGCGGAAGGATGACGATTGGGTAAAAGCGGTCAAAAAGTCGATCGTAGACGCCGCCGATACCTCGGTATTGTTTTCACGTTCACGTACAGGAGCTTTGATCGTGTTTGAACGCGAGACCATGTTGTCTGATATTGCAGCCACAGGTACAGTTGTGGACGCCGAAACCTCGGTAGCGCTGTTCGGAAACATCTTCTTCAATAAAGCTCCGCTTCATGACGGCGCGTGTATAATCCGCAACGGAAAGCTGCACGCGGCAGGCTGTATTCTTCCTCTTACCGATAATCCCAATGTCGATATCAACCTCGGCACACGCCACAGAGCCGCCTTGGGTATAAGCGAAATCAGCGACGCGGTGGTGCTGGTCGTCAGTGAGGAGACCGGTATCGTAACGCTGGCTATAGGCGGTTCCCTGATACGCGACCTCAACCGGGAGACCCTCATCAAAAAGCTTAGTGAGCAGTTGCTCGGTGAGTATAATGACGAAGAAAAGTCCCGACTGTTTAAAAGAGGGAGGAATAAGAAGTGAAGAAACGTTCCCTCTTACAAAGACTTTTGAGCAATAACCAGGTTTTATTTGTGCTGTCGGTAATTATCTCGCTCGGTATTTGGGTCTATATGAGTACAGGCTCGAGCAACGACACCGTTGTTACCGTTGAACAAGTTCCGATACAGGTTGTTCTTCCCGACGAAGCAAGCAGCAGCGGTATGACAACTTATTTTACAAATCAGGAGTCGGCTTACGCATCGGTTACCGTTACGGGCAACCGCAAGCTGCTCGGTTCAATTACTAAGGATGATTTTATCGTCACGGCAAACGCCAGTAACGTTGACCGCGTCGGCACATTTGAGTTGTCGGTATCGGCGGATAAAAAATCATCTATCAACAGCAGTTTTCAAATAACAAACTGCACGCCTGCAAAAGTCACTGTCAAGGTAGACACCGAAAGCAAAAAAGACTTTAAGATCGTGCCCAAGTTTAAATACGGAGCAAAGGATGATTATTACGCTTATGTTACGTATGATAACGACACGATAACAATTACAGGTCCGAGCGAAGAGGTCAGGGCGATCAGCAAGGTCGGCGCGGTGACCTCCGATATGGAGAATTTGGACGCGTCCAAGGACTTTACCGCCAACATAGTTCTATACGACGAAAACGATAAGGAGTTGTCTCAGAATTATCTGACTTTGTCGGCAAAAACCGTCAAGGGCACGGTAAACATCAGTCCTCAAAAGACAGTCCCCGTAAAAACCGTGTTTGTCAACAAACCAAAGGATCTTAACGTCAGTGAGATTCTTACGGTCGATCCCGAGCAGGTGAGTATAGCCGGAACCGAGGAAGATCTTAAGCGAGTATATTCTGTTTCGCTGGATGAAATAGACTTCTCCACGCTTAAAAACGAAAAGCGTCACTTTGATTCGCTCCAGCCGAAGATTCCCGAAGGCTGCAAGATCATCGATAATAATTCTGTATTCAAGGTCACGCTTGACCTGAGCGGTTTCTCGTCAAAAACATTGACCATAGAACAGTTTAAACTCAATAATCTTCCCGATGGTTATAAGGGAGAGGTCACTACAAAGAATCTTAAGGTGACCTTCTACGGTCCCAAGGCTGATTTGGAAAAGCTGACAGCTGCCAAAGTCACGGCTATTGTTGACGCTTCCGAGTCAAACGGCAGCGCTGTTGCGCAGGATCTGCCGGTTAGCTTTAATTTGGAAGATAACACAACCTGTTGGGCATACGGCGCACACTTGGCAAGCGTTGTTACAGAAGAAAAATAATGCGTTATGAGGTCGGCTCGTGCCGACCTCTTTGTTTTTTGTAAAATAATAAATAATATGAAACCTCACAGCTGTTTGCGGTGTGTTATTAGAAAGGGGATGAGAAAATGTCGCGGCTTTATGCAGGATTAACGTATGAGCAGGTTGTGAGTGAGTATACGCCTACCGTCGCCTCCGTGTGCGTTATGCGCCTGCAAAACTGGGCTGACGCGGAGGATGTATATCAAAATGTGTTCTCTAAGCTTTGGCAAAAATCCCCTTCATTCCGCGATCAGGAGCACCTAAAAGCGTGGTTGATTCGCGTTGCCATCAACGAGTGTAACAACTACATCCGCAAAAACCGCCGCACCGTATCCCTTGAAAGCGTGACCGAACAGTCGGTTGTGTTTAATGAAGATAAAAGCGACATGTCATGGGCGTTGATGTGCACACCCGAAAAATACCGCGATGTCCTGTACTTGTTTTACATACAACAGTATCCCGTGGCGGAGATCGCGCATATTTTGAAAATCAATGAGAACACCGTCAAAACCCGGCTCAGACGGGGCAGGGAAAAGCTAAAACAGATCTACGGGGGTGATGAGCGTGGATGAATTCCGTCATGATGAGTTTTGTTTTGATCAATTAAAAAATCTGAAAGCGCCTTCATCCTTCACGGAAAAAGCGCTTGCTATTCCGTTGCAGCCGCAAAAGAAAAAGCCGTTTCTCACAGCTCCCATATGGCTCGCGGGCGTTGCTGCGGCAGTGTTGATGTTGCTGGTGGGCGTCGGCTTGTTCGTTAATATGTTCGGCAACCGCTCAGATTTGATCAAAAGGGGAGAGGAAAGCACCATTACGGTGACCGACCCGCAGGGAAGCGTGATCGCTGTTGTTCCGGTCGAAAAGGAAAGCAGCTCGGTAAACCGTGACGTATACGAAGCTTCCGGCAATAACAGCGCTCCGAACCCGACTGTATCCTCAGCAAATACTAATTATCCGTCGCAGCATAAAGTAAAAAAAGCGGCACCGAACGGCATCTCTCAGGAGACAAAAGTAACAGAGCAGCCTGCATCGGCAACATCCGCGACACGTCAACCGGAGCCCGTCGCAAGCTCTGCTGCACAAACACAACCGCTTACCGAACCTTGTCAGAGTCCATCAACGGAGCAGATATCAACGACCGCAACTGCAGAGGAGCCGCCCGAACCCAATACCGGTTCGCATACCGAGCCAACCACTGATAACCGTTACTTCCGCGGCAAGGTCGGCATAATCTTTCCAAACGGTGCACACAGTACGCCTGTTTACTGCTCGATAATAAGCAGCAGCGGCAACACGATTTGTTACAAACAAATAACGACTGTCAGCAAATACGATGCTAATACTACGGCATTGTTTGTTCCAGCGCATTACGGTTATCGACTGAGCTTCGGCACTTATACGGCAGTGTTTTACAACAGTACTGGCGCGGTGATGACGCAGGTCAGTTTTACCGTTGTCAATGAATCGGCAGTGACCTACCT
>CAMHCD010000069.1 GCA_946183545.1 uncultured Clostridia bacterium | reverse complement strand
ACAGGAACGAGCTGCTTTAAGCAGCTAATGCAACTGTATTTTTGTCAGTTATTTTAAGTTTGCGGATTTTATGGCGGTTCCGCACCGCCGCTCGCTTATCAGGGCTTACACTCCCCGTCGAAACCTTTACACCCCCGTATATAACGGAGCAGGCTTGCTCCGTTTTTTTCTTATCGGTACTGCTCCTTGACGGCGCGTTCTATGTCGCGCTTTGCGGCGCGCTTAGCCATATCCTCGCGCTTGTCATAGAGCTTTTTGCCCTTGCAAAGACCTACCTGTACCTTTACCCGGCTGTCCTTAAAATACAGGCTGATGGGAATAAGAGAATATCCCGTCTGCTTGACGATGCCGTAAAGCCGGTTGATCTCCTTTTTGTGCATCAACAGTCTGCGAACTCGCATAGGGTCGCGGTTAAATATATTGCCGTGCTCATACGGCGAAATATGCATACCGTTTACAAAAAGCTCGCCCTTGTCTATGGAGCACCAGCTGTCCTTTAGGTTGACCCTGCCGGAGCGAATGGATTTTACCTCTGTTCCGCAAAGCTCAATGCCTGCCTCGTAGCTTTCTTCGATAAAGTAGTCGTGGCGTGCTTTTTTGTTTTGCGCAATTGTTTTAAGAGAAGCCATCAGATCTCATTCCTGCCTTCCAATGCCTTAGCCAGCGTGTACTCGTCCGCATACTCCAAATCGCCGCCCACGGGGATACCATAGGCAAGGCGTGTTACCTTTACGCCCATCGGCTTCAACAGTCTTGAGATATACAGCGCGGTGGCGTCACCCTCCACTGTAGGATTGGTCGCCATGATGACCTCGGAGACGGTTTCGTCCGCGAGCCGCGCAAGCAGCTCCTTGATGGTGAGGTTGTCGGGACCGATATCGTTGAGCGGAGAAATAGCGCCGTGCAAAACATGATACACGCCCTTGAACTCGTGAGTGTTCTCCACAGCAGTTGCGTCACGCGGAGTTTCAACCACGCAGATAACGCTGTGGTCGCGAACCGCGGATGCGCAAACGGGGCACAATTCCTTGTCGGTCAGATTGCAGCAGCGGCTGCAGTAATGTATTTGGCTGTGTGCCAGGGTTACCGCGTCGGCAAGCTGCTGAGCCTCGGCGTCGGACAGGTTGAGCACATAATACGCAAGACGCTGTGCGGTTTTGTGACCGATGCCGGGCATTTTTTCAAACTGGTCGATCAGATTTTCAAGCGGCGCAACGTTATACTGCGCCATGATCAAAACATTCCCGGAATGTTCAGACCGCCGGAGATGGAATCCATTTTTTCTTCCTTTTCCTTTGCGGCTGCTCTGAGCGCCTCGTTGGTGGCTGCCATGATCAAATCGGAGAGCATTTCAACGTCGTCGGGGTCAACGACCTCGGGCTGGATATCTACCTTGGTGATCTCCATTTTGCCGGTAACGGTGACCTTAACGGCTCCGCCGCCTGCGGCTGCCTCGTACTCTTTGGCTTCAAGCTCTGCGCTTGCTGCTTCCATATCGTCTTGGATCTTCTGAGCCTGACGTGCAAGCTGCTGGATATTGTTGCTGCCGCCACCGCCGTATCCCTTTGGTAATCTTGCTTTCATGTTATTCGTCCTTTCTATAGTTATGCCCTGTTTTGAGCATTTAATTATTTGTTTGGAATCAGCCTGACGGCGCTATTCCTCAACTACCTCAATGCCGCCGTCCTTTAGCTGCTGCTTAAACGCGAGCATGGGGTCGGTTTTTTCCTTCTTTTGCTCGGGACGCCTGTATGGTCCCAGTCTGTACACCTTGCCGGTGATCTCGGTTATGATGTTGCGTATCTGCTGCCGCTGTCCGCTCATACGAAGCAGGTCAAACGCTGTTTCGCTGTCGCTGTCTATCAGCAGATAGTTGCCGCTTTCGTATGCTGAGGTGCCCGAAAACGCTGCCGCTATTGTGCGTGATATCGGCTTGAGCGATTCCACCACCTCTACCCACTGGGGGAACGGCTTAGCGTTTTGATATATCTCGTTAAGATCCGAAGCAGGGGAGGGCTGAGGCATAGGCTGCGGCTTTTGTACGGGCGGCTTTGGCTTCGGCTTTTCCTGTTCCGGTTCTGCTTTTGGCGGGTCGGCAGGCTTTTGCTCAGCGGGTTCTTCCGACGGCTTGGGCTGCGCTTCCTGCTTTGGCTGTTCCGGCGGCACGGGAGCTTCCTGAACCGCAGCGGTGATGCCGCGCTTTACCGCCTTTTCAAGCGCAGTGATACGCGCCGCCATTGCCTCGTTGGTTGCGTCAAGCTCGGGTGAACTGAGCTTGACCAGCGCCATTTCAAGCTCGGTGCGGTCGCCTGTGCCGTGTCCCATGCGCTGATATGCGCGCGACAGCACGTCCATATAATACACGATATCCGCCAGCGACAAATAGTCGCATTGGGTCTGCGCCTGTTCAAATTCCTCGTCCGACATCACCAAAATACTGCGCGGACGGCGCACGGACTTAATGAGCATCAGCGCGCGAAAATGCGCGATCAACTCGTCGCACAGCCGCGCCATGTCCTTTGATTCGCCGTAAAGACGGTCGATTTGCTCCAGCGCCCGGGCGGTGTTCTTGTTGATGATGCTGACTGCCAGATCGTAAAGGTATTCTTTGCCGGCGAGTCCTGCCGCGCCGCGAACCACCTTGTCGTCAATGTTGTTTGAAATAGCGATGCAGCGGTCAAGCAGCGACAACGCGTCGCGAAGCGCGCCGTCGGCGACTGCTGCAATAAGCATAGCCGCGCTGTCGGTTAGCTCGGCGTGCTCCTGATTTGCGACATAAAGCAGCCTTGCGGCGATATCGTCCGGAGGGATACGGTGAAAGTCAAACCGCTGGCAGCGCGATAAAATCGTCTGCGGCAGCTTGTGCACCTCGGTGGTGGCGAGGATAAATATAACATGACCCGGAGGCTCCTCAAGCGTTTTGAGCAGCGCGTTGAACGCCTCTGTGGTGAGCATGTGTACCTCGTCGATTATATACACCCTGTAACGGCACTTGGCAGGCTTGAACTGAACCTCGTCAATTATGTCGCGGATATGTTCGATCTTGCGGTTGGAGGCTGCGTCCATCTCGACTATATCCATCACCGAACCGTTGTCGATACCGCGGCAGATCTCACATTCGCCGCAGGGATTGCCGTTTTGCGGATTTAAACAGTTGACCGCTTTTGCCAAGATTTTGGCACAGGTGGTTTTGCCCGTGCCGCGTGAGCCGGTAAACAAATAGGCATGGTTGAGCCGGTTGTTTTGCAGCTCGTTGCGCAGGGTAGTGGTAATATGCTCCTGACCCGCAACGTCGTCAAAGGTTTTGGGACGCCACTTGCGGTACAGTACCTGATACATAGCCTCACCTCCGCGAAAAATGGAATAGTATAATCAAAAATGCAAGTCGCCAATCGTACAGATAAGTGAACGACAGACTTACTGTATCGCATCGGAAATACTGCTTAATGCTGCTCGGTTCCCCGCCTGACATGATTCACAGACCCCAATCGCACAGGGCCTGCCGCTCACTTATCTGAACGCAATGGTTTCTTGCATCCCTCACATTATATCACACCTATCTGTAAAAATCAATACTTTATTTTTTACTTCGCGTTCTTTGGGACGGCTGGATAGGTAATGTCGGTGTTTCGCGAGACAGAATAGAGATGCATGAAGCTGTGAGGGCAATGGAAATTACGTTTTTTATTTCGAGTTCTTTGGGACGGTTTGGTTGACTGCGTCGTCGTTTCGCGAGACAGAGTAGAAATACCAAAAGCTGTGAGGGCAATGGAAATGACGTTTTGCGTTTGAGACATAGAAAAAGTCGGACATAGGAGAAGCCCCTGTGTCCGACAATCGTTTACAGTTTTTTCTTTTCACCCGAAATGCGGTCGATCCAGCCAGCTTTGCGGAAAACAGCATACACGATCAATGCGCATATGGTTCCTAACAGCATTCCCGCGAGCACGTCCGAGGGGTAGTGCACATAGTTGTACAGCCTTGAAAAGCAGATGAGCGCCGCCAATATCACGGCGGGGATACCGAACCTTTTGTCGCGCAGCAGCAGCGTGACCGAAGCGGCAAAGCTTGCTGTGGCGTGTCCGGACGGGAAGCTAAAGCCGTGCGGCGTTGCTATGTTCAAAGCTACCTCGTTCACCAAAAACGGACGCGGACGCGCTATCAGGTGTTTTAACGCGAAGTCTCCGCACAAAAAGCCGATTGCCAGCGCTGCCAGCATCATCAAGCCGGTCGCGCGGTGTTTTCGGAAAAACAGCAGCACTATCGCCGCTGCGATCCAAATAGCTCCTGCCTCGCCCATGTAGCTCAGCACCATCATAGGACCGTCCAAAAAGCCGCCGAACATACTGTCGCGTATGCCGTTGAGGATCGAAAAATCAATCGAGGTTATCCATTCCATTTTCATCATCCTTTACTTCAAATTTTTTTATACGGCTGTAGAGCATTTCGTCTACTACAGCTTCAACCGATATTCCATCGGCAACGTATTCTTCGTCTATCAGCGTTCCGCTGTCGCGGATCTCGCTGATCAAACCACCCTGAGCAAACGGCACAAGCAGCTTGACGCGCTTCATGCGCACCGGCAGGTTTTCCTCCACAGCCTTAAGCAGCCTGTCGATCCCTTCGCCTGTTTTTGCGCTGATCTTTACATAGCTCTCAAAATCCTGAGCCATCAAACTGTCGTCGAGCAAATCACATTTGTTCAGTACGGTGATCACAGGAGTGTCGCCGCAGCCGAGCGAATCGAGCAAGTCGGTGGTCACCTGAAGGTGAACGCGTGCTTCCTCGTCTGACGCGTCGCACAGGTTGATTATTATGTCAGACTGCGCGGCTTCCTCCAGGGTGGAGCGGAACGCCTCAACAAGGTGGTGGGGCAGTCTGCGTACAAGTCCGACTGTGTCGATCAGCATAATGCTCACGCCGCCCGGCAGCTTTAGCGCTCGTGAGGTTGGGTCGAGCGTCGCGAACAGCTTGTCCTGTGCCAGCACTCCCGCGTCGGTGAGCGTGTTCATCAGCGTGCTTTTGCCCGCGTTTGTGTAGCCCACGATAGCGCATGTGATAACGCCGTCCTTTTTGCGGCGGCGGCGCAAAAGATCGCGGTGCTTTTCTATCTCCGCAAGCTCCTCCTTAAGCGTTTCCATTCGCCTGCGTATGTGACGGCGGTCGGTCTCGATTTTTGTTTCACCGGGTCCGCGTGTGCCTATACCGCCGCCCAGACGGGACATCTCGATGCCCTTGCCTGTCAGACGCGGCAGCATATATTTCAACTGCGCCAGCTCAACCTGCAGCTTGCCCTCGCGACTTTTGGCTCGCAGGGCAAAGATATCCAAAATAAGCGTGGTGCGGTCGATGACGCGCACGTCGGTGGCGGCTTCTATGTTCCTTATCTGCGTCGGGCTTAGCTCGCTGTCCGCCACTATCAGGTCGATCTCCTGCGCGGCGCACAGCTCGGTTATCTCGCTGAGCTTGCCGCTGCCGACATAGGTGGCGCTTTCGGGCTTGGGAAGCTTTTGCATTATTGCCGCGGCAGGCTCGGCTCCGGCGCTTTTGACCAGCTCGTGCAGCTCGTCAAGCGAAGCCTCCGCGTCAAAAGCTCCCGAATCAACGCTTACAAGCAGCGCCCGGGTGACCTTTTCTTCGTTGTTTATCATAGGTTTTCTCCGTTCTGAATGATCCGTTTATTTTTTCTGAAATTTGTTATTTACTATTTGCCTCATTTATAGTATAATATATTTAACTGGATTTGTAAATGCAGGACTTTATCGCAAAAGGACTTTTTTATGGACAAACGATTTGATGTCATTATTATAGGCACGGGCGTTGCCGGATTGTATGCGGCTCTTAATTTTCCGGACGACGTCAGCGTGCTGCTTGTGTCCAAGCGCGAGCTTACGCTTTCAAACAGCTCGCTGGCTCAGGGCGGCGTAGCCTGTGTGCTGGACACTGTTCACGACAACTATAAGCTGCATATAACCGACACTCTGATTGCCGGTAAATACAAGAACCGCCTTAACGCGGTCGAAAAGCTGGTCAAGGAGGGTCCCTCCGACGTGCTGCGCGTCAGCAAGCTCGGAGTCGATTTTGACCGTGAGCCCGACGGCTCGCTCTGTAAAACGCTCGAGGCAGGTCACAGCCGCCACCGTATAGTGCACCACAAGGACAGCACCGGCAAGGCGATAGTAGACGGCTTGATCGAGGCGGTACGGCAGCGAGGCAACGTTACCGTGCTGGAAAACGCCCTGCTGTATTCCGTTCACAAGGTATACGGCGGCTTTTACCTGAGCATTTTGCAGGACGGCAAAAGCCTGTACTTCGGGTGCAGCTTCTGCGTGCTGTGCACGGGCGGCATCGGGCGCGTGTATCAGTACACCACCAACTCCGCCATTGCCACTGGCGACGGCATAGCCTTTGCCTATATGCTCGGCGCAAAGATAGCCCACCTGTCGCGGGTGCAGTTCCACCCCACCGCCTTTGCCGCGGAAAAGGATAGGGAGCGGTTTTTGATAAGCGAAGCTGTACGCGGCGAGGGCGCGGTACTGTTAAACTGCCACGGCGAACGCTTTGCTCATAATTACGACAAACGCGGCGAGCTTGCTCCGCGCGACGTGGTTTCAAACGCTGTGGCAAGGGAAGCTCTGCGCACCGGAAGCGAAAGCTTTTATCTTGATATAACCCACAAGCCTGCCGACTTTGTGCGTCAGCGTTTTCCGCTTATTTACGGCCGCTGTCTTGAGGAAGGCGTGGACATAACCAAGGACAGGATACCCGTCTACCCGTGTCAACACTACCTGATGGGCGGGATCGACACCGACCTTCGCGCACGCACCTCGATCGACGGCTTGTACGCTGCCGGCGAATGTGCTCACACAGGCGTTCACGGAGCCAACCGCCTTGCAAGTAATTCGCTGCTGGAGGCTCTGGTATATTCGCGCACGGCTGCGGAGGATATTACTCTGCGATTGCGTCAGCACGGCAGAAAGCCCCTCGGACTGGAGCCTGCGCACCGTCCGATCACCGGCAAGCCTATGCCGGAAGGCTGCCGTTCGCGCATACGCGCCATAATGCAGGACGCGTATTTTGTACTGCCTAAGCCCGAAAAATACAACGAAAGCTACCGCGAGGTAGAAAGCATAATCCGCTTGCTGTTCAGCGAGAATTACGCTATCAGCTCCGACTTGATCGAAGCAAAGAGCATAGCCGTTGTTGCGAGCATTATTTTAGACGAAGTGAGAGAGTTAGAAAATGATTAATCCGATTTATGTTGACAATATAATCAAAACCGCGCTGCTCGAGGATATCAATTATCTTGATACCACCACCGATTACCTGATAGATGAGGAGCAGGAGAACACAGCGCGTTTTTTGGCAAAGAGCGACGGCGTGCTCTGCGGAATTGACGTTGCTCTGCGTGTATTTGAGATCTTACAGCCTCAGGGCTTTACCGCCGAGGTGTATAAGCACGACGGCGACCGCCTGCAAAAGGGCGATATAATCGCCGAGATCCACGGCAAGACCCGCGCGCTGTTAAAGGGCGAGCGTACCGCGCTCAACCTGATCCAGCACATGAGCGGCATAGCCACAGCATCCAACCGCGCTGCTGAGATCGTCAAGGGCACAAACGCTTCTATCGCCGACACTCGCAAGACCCTTCCCGGCTTGCGTCCGCTGCAAAAATACGCGGTCACCGTCGGCGGCGGCAGGAACCACCGCTACAACCTGTCCGACGCGGCAATGCTCAAGGACAACCATGTTGACGCGGGCGGCGGTATCCAAAACGCCGTTCAAAAGCTGCGTACAAAGCTCGGTCACATGACCAAGGTGGAGCTGGAGGTGCGCAACCTCGACGAGCTGCAGCAGGCGCTTGACGCAGGCGTGGACGTCATTATGCTTGACAACATGAGTTGCGACGATATGAAGCAGGCGGTCAAAATTACAAACGGCAGGGCGCTGCTCGAAGCCAGCGGCAACGTAACCGACAAAACCCTGCGCGCTATTGCCGAAACGGGAGTAGACATCATCTCTATGGGCGCTCTGACTCATTCGGTGACGGCGTTTGACATAAGCTTAAAAATTGTATAACTATATATTGGAGGAATAAAACATGATCAAAATCGGTATATTGGGCTACGGCAATCTCGGCAGAGGCGTTGAGGCTGCTGTAAAGAAAAACGCGGACATGGAGCTTGTTGCGGTCTATACCCGCCGCGATCCGGCTTCGCTCACTATCAACACACCCGGCGTACCTGTAAAGAGCACTTCGGAGCTCGACACAGGTAAGGAGCCGATCGACGTATTGGTCATCTGCGGAGGCAGCGCTACCGACCTGCCCAAAATGACCCCGAAATACGCGGCTATGTACAACGTGATCGATTCGTTCGACACCCACGCAAACATCCCTGCTCACTTTGACAACGTTGACAAGGCGGCAAAGGAAGCCGGCAAGGTCGGCGTTATCTCCTGCGGCTGGGATCCGGGCATGTTCTCGCTCAACCGCGTTTACGCTTCGTCCGTACTTCCCCACGGCAAGGACTACACCTTCTGGGGCAAGGGAGTTAGCCAAGGCCATTCCGACGCGGTGCGCCGCATCGAGGGCGTGCTGGACTGCCGTCAGTACACCGTTCCCGTAGCTGCCGCCATCGAGCGCGTAAAGAACGGCGAAAACCCCGAGCTCACCACCCGTGAAAAGCACACCCGCGAGTGCTTTGTTGTTGCGGAGGAAGGCGCTGATCTTGCCCGTATCGAAAACGAGATCAAAACCATGCCCAACTACTTTGCGGATTACGACACCACCGTACACTTTATCTCAGCGGAGGAGATGAAGGCAAACCACAGCGGACTGCCTCACGGCGGCGCGGTGCTGTATTCCGGCACTACCTCCGACGGCACAAATCACGTTATCGAATACCGCCTTACCTTGGATTCCAACCCCGAGTTCACCGGCTCTGTGCTGATCGCCTACGCCAGAGCGGCGGCAAGGCTCAACAGCGAGGGCGTTTGCGGCGCCAAGACCGTACTGGACATCGCGCCTGCTTACCTTAGCGCGCAGGACGGCGCGTATTTAAGAGCGCATCTGCTGTAAATTCCTGATTTTTGCAAAAACGTAACCGTGAGGTAAATATCATGGACAGAAACAAAAAAACCAAACGCAACGCTATAATAGCGCTGTCGGTTGGCTTACCGATATACACCTTCATCTTTTTGATGTTCTTTTTCAATCACGGGCGCAGCAGCTCATGGCATATCAACATGGTTTTTGACCTGCTTTGCCTGTCGCTGATCCCCGTGGCGATAATCGTGATGATGGTCGTGATCGTTATCTGCGTCAACGGCGCACGCTACAAGAGCATTGAGGACGAGGTCAACGACGAACGCTCCGAGAACCCGGAAACCTCCCACGATGTGCTAACCGTGCTCAGCGATAACGAAAAGGAAACCTATGTGCTTGCCTGCTTCCATTTGGACGATATAATACGCCCTGCCGTCTACAACAAGTACGGCAAGCGGCTGACTTCCATCGACCTTCACACCTCGATCATCAGCTACAAAAAGTTGTATCCCATCCCAAATCTGCACAGCAAGGACGCAAACATCCGCGTTATGAGGCTGCGCAACAAGCGCAGCAAGTCGCAGATGATTTTCTTTGCTACCAAGCTTGCCAACGCCAACCTGCTTTTTGACGGCAGGGAGCCGGAGCGTTATGAATGCGGCGATCTGGGCGGTTTTACGGTGTTCGGCTGTCCCTACACCAAGGATTCCAAGCCCGAGCTCACCGTCAACGGTACGGTGTATCCGCTCAAACAGACGCTTGTTGATTTTATGTTCATTGCTAAGCAGGAAACAGAAAAAAGTTAAAACAGTGTATAGTGTATGGTGAATAGTGAATAGTTGAGGTCGAGAAGATAGGTTGATCTTGCAGAAACGCAAAGCTCCCGACCGTATTATTATAAATCGATTCGGGAACCGTTGTTTTTTATTCTGCCGCACTGTCCGCCCGACCGACACTATTCACCATTAACCATTAATCATTAACTTTATTACAGAAAGGAGAACCGGCATGAAATACATGTGCGAGCCCTGCGGCTATATTTACGATCCCGCAGAGGGCG
>CAMHCD010000068.1 GCA_946183545.1 uncultured Clostridia bacterium | reverse complement strand
ATACAAAATGAGAATACTATGTGTAGACGACGAGCCTCTGGCTCTTGAAATGCTTACCCAGGCTATTGAGGAAGCTATTCCCGACGCCGATTTACACCCTTTCCGCAAGCAGAGTGAGCTGCTTGCCGACGCCGAGGAAAACGGCTGCGACATCGCGTTTCTCGACATCCGCATGAGAGGTATGAACGGCGTTGAGCTTGCAAAAGGCTTAAAGCAAATCAACCCCAAGATGAACATAATTTTCGTTACGGGCTACGACGAATACACAGGCGACGCAATGCGCCTGCACGCCAGCGGATACATATTAAAGCCCGTCACCAAGGAGAAAATCGAGGAGGAAATCTCCGATTTGAGGTTCCCGATCGTTCCCAAAAACGACGCTCTTTTAAAGGTTCAGTGCTTCGGAAACTTTGACGTATTCACTCCCGACGGAACACCCGTACACTTTGAGCGCAGCAAGTCAAAGGAAGTTTTCGCGTATCTTGTTCACCGCCACGGCAGCTCATGCACCATAAAAGAAATAGCCGCCGCTTTGTTTGAGGACGAGCCCTACGATTCAAAGCAGCAGGCATATGTACAAAAGATAATGTCGGCTATGATGAAAAGCCTGAAAAAAGTAGGCGCGCAAAAAACCGTAAACAAGAGCTACAACAGTCTCTCGGTCAACGTAAACACCCTTGACTGCGACTATTACCGTTTTGCCGACCTCGACGCAGGCGCGGTAAACGCATATCAATGCGAATACATGAGCCAATACTACTGGGCAGACTTCATGTTCGAAGACTTTTAATTCGCGTTTTTCAAGTCGCGTTTTTCAAGTCGCGTACTTGATGTCGGCTTGATAGGGAACGTCGGCGTTTCGCGAGAATACATCATCTATCGGAAGCTGTGAGGGCAATAGGAACAACGTTGTGTGGAATGGCTTCCTAAACAACGTAGGGGCGCACCCGTGTGTGCGCCCTTTTCGTTTCCTTTAGATGTCATTCCGACCGAACGCAGTGAGTGGAGAAATCCCCCAAACAGGAAATAAACTTCTATCAAAAGGGGATTTCTCCATGCGCTCCGCTTAGTCGAAATGACATGTTCGGAGAAAACTCACATAAAGATTGTAGGGTACGGTCTTGACCGTACCGCTGACTATGAAAAATTGTTTATTGCTCAACTTCGGTTCGGTCAAGACCGAACCCTACAGTTTTTTCAATTACACGCCAATAATAAACGCTGTATTCCCGATTATAATTTTCAACTATATATTTCCATATTATCAGGAACGACACAGAGGTCGTTCCCTACTGCTAATCTTTCAACTCTGAAATAAGCTTCCTTATTTCCTCCTGCGCCTCGCTGACCTCATCGTAAAACATTCTTGACGGAACTCTCAGCGCTCCGTTTCCGAGGATAATAAGCTGTTCCATTCCGTCGGAGGTAACAACCCTTACCCTGTTATTCTTTGCGAGCTTATGCGAGGTTTTTTCTATGTACATATCGGCGGTTTCGGCTTCCTTTGTATATACAATACTTATTCCGTTTACCTGCTCAACCTCGCGCGAGCTGCCCTTGACCTTATACGCGTCGAACACCAAAATCAGCTCGCACTTTCTGAATCCCTGATAATTGCACAGGATATTGACAAGCGCGCTTCTTGCACCGTCAATATTATCTTCCGCGAGCTTTTTGAGGCTGTCCCACGAAAAAATCACGTTATAGCCGTCAACAAGCACATATTCCGTCCCGTCGTATGTCGGGGCGGCTTTTTTTCTGTACTTCGGGTCGCCCGTGTTTTCGGTCGGCTTAAAATGCCTTTTCAGCTCGGTTTCACGGTGCTTTTTAACGGGGCCGTAGGTCTGCTCAAAAATCTTCATCAGCTCTTTGTCCGCGGCAAAAAAGTCCTTCTGAGTTTTTGCCTGTCCCGCGATTTTTGCCTTTAGCGCCTCTCCGCCCGACTTGGGAGCGTTAAGCGCGCTTGGCAGGTGCATGAACCTTTTAACCTCGTTCCACTTCACGTTATGTCCCGCGCCGTGAGAGCAGAACACGGAATCGCACGGATTATCAACGTCAGCCTCGGCGTTATAGCCGATTTCAGCTATCACATCGTCCGCGTTATGGCACTCGCCGTAGCCCTTTAAGGCAAGCGAAAGTCTGCCTGCTCCGCGCGTATACTGCATCACCTCGCGCGAGTAGCCGCGCATTGCGCTTACGGGGGCTGTGCCGTTTATCACCGTGGTATCCCCCTCGGTTTCGGGCGGCTGAAACGTTCCGTTTATCATCCGGATATCCGTCATAGCCCTGCCCGTATTTTCAACGGGAACCTCAAGGGTGAACTCGTAGAACGGCTCAAGCAGCACGCTTTTTGCCTGCATCAAGCCCTGCCGCACAGCGCGGTAGGTAGCCTGGCGGAAGTCGCCGCCCTCGGTGTGCTTTGGGTGAGCCTTGCCCGACGCAAGGGTGATCTCCATATCCGTTATCGGCGAACCCGTAAGCACGCCCACATGAGTTTTTTCGTATAAATGGGTCAATATCAGCCGCTGCCAGTTGCGGTCGAGCACGTCCTGATGGCAGGCGGTTTTTATGACCACACCGCTGCCGCGTGGCAAGGGCTTCATGATCAGGTGCACCTCGGCGTAGTGACGCAGCGGCTCAAAATGCCCCACGCCCTCTACGGTGTTTTCGATAGTTTCCTTATAGATTATATTGCCCTCGCCGAAATCCACCTCGTATCCGAAACGATCAAGAACAAGACTTTTCAATATCTCGAGCTGGATGTCGCCCATAAGCTGTACCTGGATCTCGCCGAGGCGTTCGCTGTAGACTACATTGAGCTGCGGATCCTCAGCTTCGAGCACGCGCATATGTCTGAGCGCCGTGTGCACGTCCACGCCGTCCGGCAGCTGCACGCTGTAGGTCAGCACCGGAGACAGCACGGGCATTTCGGAGTTTTGCTCCGCGCCCAAGCCGTCGCCCGAACGCGCAAAGGTAATACCAGTCACCGCGCAAACGTCGCCTGCTTCGGCGGTGTCTGAGGCTCGGAAACGCTCGCCCGAGTAAAAGCGGATCTGGTTTACCTTTTCGGACGTATCGCCATCTTTGCTTTGCAGCACATCCTTAACATGAAGCGTTCCGCCCGTGATTTTCATATATGTAAGCCGAGCTCCCTTATCCTCGGCTATCTTATACACCTTAGCGCCAAACGAATCGCCGTAATCCGGCATTAGCGTATAGCGGTCAAGACATTTCAAAAACTCCTCTACCCCGTCAAGCTTAAGCGCCGAACCGTACATGACGGGAAACACCTGACGGCGCATTACCGCACGCGCGACCGCATCGTCCGTCAGAGCGCCGCTTTCATACTGCGCAAGCAGGCTGTCGTGACACAGGGCGATGTTTTCAAGCAGCGCCTCGGGGTCGGACTCTCCGAAGTCAACGCAGCAATCGCTGATCTTGCTTTTAAGCCGGGCGGAAACGGTCTCGCGGCTTGCGCCCTCAAGGTCCATTTTATTTACGAAGATAAAGCACGGCACGCCGTAACGCCGCAGCAGCTTCCACAGGGTGGCGGTGTGGCTTTGAACGCCGTCTGTGCCGCTGATAACCAGTACCGCGTAATCGAGCACCTGCAGGGTACGCTCGGTCTCGGCGGAAAAATCGACATGTCCCGGCGTGTCGAGCAACGTGAAGCGGGCGTCACCGTAGTTAAGCGCCGCCTGCTTGGAAAAGATGGTGATGCCGCGCTGTCGTTCCAAAGCGAAATTATCCAAAAAGGAATCGCAGTGATCTACCCTGCCGAGCTTATTGATGTTGCCCGAGCAGTACATCAGCGCCTCCGACAAGGTCGTCTTGCCGGAATCGACATGAGCCAAAATGCCCACAGCCAGTTTTTTCATGTGTTCCACCTCCAATTTTGCGTTGCCGATAGACAGCGCGGAGTTCTTCTGTTATAATCAAAGCATAGAATTTTTTCGGGAGGCAATTATGAAAATCACCTCGTTAGCGGAGAACACCTCCGCCTGCGGCATGCCCGTTGAGCACGGGCTGAGCCTGTATATTGAAACAAACGGCAGAAAACTGCTGTTTGACAGCGGTCAAAGCGACCTGTTTGCTCAAAACGCAAAGCGCCTCGGAGTAGACCTGAACACGGTAGAGCTTATGGTGCTGTCACACGGTCATTACGACCACGGCGGCGGAATACAGATCTTTTTGGCTGTTAACGGACATGCGCCCGTTTACCTTAACCGACACGCCTTTGAGCCGCACTTCCGCGGCGACGGCACATATAACGGCTTGGATACCGCGCTTATGGATGAGCCGCGGCTGCGCTTTACCGAAGGCGTTACGCGCCTTGACGAACACCTGACGCTGTATGACGCCGAAGCTCTTGAGCCGATTCGGGAATGGGGCTCGTTTGGGCTCACGGCGGAGCTTGACGGCGTTATTGTGCCGGATGATTTCCGCCACGAGCAATATTTGATGATTGAAGAAAACGGCAAAAAAGTGCTGATAAGCGGCTGCTCACACAAGGGCATTATGAACATAATGAACCGGTTTGCGCCGGACGTACTGGTTGGCGGCTTCCATTTTTTTAAGCTGCCGCTTGACGATAAGCTGACGCAGTACGCGCGGGAACTGGACGCGTATGATACCGATTACTACACCTGCCACTGCACAGGAGAGGAGCAGTTCCGCTTTATGAAGCAAACTATGCGCCGTTTGAGTTACCTTTCGACGGGTCAGACGATAGAGATATAAGTAGTGTCCAGCCAATCCATCATGCGCTGCTTGTAATCGGGCGCTTCGTCAAACACACAGTGAGCGTATTCGCTGCCGTACATGTAGCAATCACAGCCGAGCTTACGCGCGATCTCACGCGACGCTTCTCCGGTGAGCACCTTGTCGCCGTCAACTCCTATAACAAACACCGGGCAGCCAAGCTTTGGCAGCTCATCGTAAACGTCAAAATTCTCAACAGCCTTTGCCTGCTCAATGAACCTGTCGTAATCAGCGTCGGTAACGCCGGCAAACATCAGCTCGGATATCACCTCCCACTGAGATGCAAGCTTTTCTGTGTAGAGCAGCTCGATCATCTGCTTTGCCATTGCGTTCGAGTCCTTTTTTCTTGCCGACTCTATCCAGCGCTCCATAACGCGCGTTGCGGTTTGGTTCGGTCTTGACATAGTGGAGCCGAGTATAAGCGAATGCACCTTTTCAGGGTATCGCAGCGCAAAGGTCTGGGCTATCATACCGCCCATGGACGCGCCGAACACATCCGCTTTTTCTACACCGAGTTCATTTAGTAAGGCGTATGTGTCATCAGCCATACCTTCTGCCGAAAAGCCCTTTGGCACCGGGTTGCGGCGGTCAGCTACATAGACGGTGTAGTCCTTTGAAAAGCAGCCGTAAGCAGACTCCACCGAATGCGCGGCTTTAAGTACACTTTGTATCCCAAGCCCCGGCAAAATCAACAGCGTTCTGCTGCCGCTGCCAAATGAAAAATACTCCAAAGTTCCGTCGCCTGTTTTTATGCTTCCTGTTGTCATGCTGTTCATCCCTTTTATGTTTGTATGTATTATGTATATTATATCAAATCGACTGTTGTTTGACAATACGGCGTAAAACAAAATGACCTTTTTCATTGACACATATTATTATATGATGTATAATTAACTAATGAAAAGTGTTTGCAAAATCGGAGGAATCAAAAATGGCACATTTAGAAGAATACATTGAAAATGTCTTCAATGAACTTAAGGAAAGCGGCGCTTCTACGATCGCCAACGCAAAAGAAATAAAGAAAGCGTTTGAAGCTATCGACACCGAAAACGCGGCTATTCAGGAAGATTACACCAAAATCGGCGAGGCGTACTGCCGTATTCACGGCGACGAAACCGAGGGCGAGCTCGGCGAGATGGTTCAAAAGGTAAAGGCTTCCGAAAAGGCGATCAAGGACAACAAGATGAAGATCGGTTCCTTGATGGGACTCACCTTCTGCGAATCCTGCGGCGAGCAGGTTGACGAGGATGACCTCTACTGCAACAACTGCGGCGCAAAGATGCCCGTAAAGGTATTGCCCGGCATGGTGCTTTGTCCGCACTGCAACAAGGCTGTAAAGGAAGGCATCCGCTTCTGCTCCAACTGCGGTAAGCCTATGGAAGAGGAAGAAAAGCCCCCCGTAAAGGTATGCCCTGCCTGCGGCTTTACAACCGAGGATATGGACAAAATGTTCTGCGACAAATGTAACAGAAGACTGGTTGCGGAAGGCGTTGACCCTGAGGAAGAGGAAAAGCCCGAGGATAAGGTGCCTACACACAAGGTTTGCCCTGCCTGCGGCTTCAAGATCTTTGATGCGGATACTATGTTCTGTGAAAAGTGCAACAGAAGACTTGTTGAAGAATCCGAGCTTGAGCAATAAATATTTAAATATCATAAGAGCGGCGGCGTGCTCCTTAACCGGAGCACGCCGCCTATTTTATTATTCAGGAAGTAGAGAACAGTTTATTCTACCGTAACGGATTTTGCGAGGTTCCTCGGTTTGTCAACGTCGTTGCCCTTGTTGACCGAGGTGTAGTACGCGAGCAGCTGCATGGGAACGGTGGCGACCATCGGCATAAGCATTTCGCTGATTTTGGGAATACGGATACAATAGTCGATCGCGTCCGGATCGATATCCGCGTCCTCGTCACATATCACGATAGTCATTGCGCCGCGCGCCTTGACTTCCTTTATGTTTGAAACCGTTTTTTCAAGCAGAGTGTTTTGCGTAGCCACCGCAATGACCGGCATACCGTCTGTGATAAGAGAGATCGTACCGTGCTTAAGCTCACCTGCCGCGTAGCTTTCAGAGTGGATGTAGCTGATTTCCTTAAGCTTTAGCGAGCCCTCCATGGAAAGCGCGTAGTCAAGACCGCGGCCGATATAAAGCAGACTGTCGGCGGTGATCAGCTTGGTTGACACATACTGACACATATCGACCACTCTGTCGATAGTCTTTTCTATAATATCGGGCATATCCACAAGCGCCGAGGTAAGTCTGCGGCATTTTTCCTCGTCGATCCTGCCCTTTGCGTATGCCATTTCAAACGCAAGCAGATACATTACGCTTAGCTGCACCATGTAAGCCTTGGTCGAAGCTACGGCGATTTCGGGACCGGCGTGAGTGTAGATGACCATGTCAGCCTCACGCGCAATGGAGCTTCCCTTAACGTTTACAATAGCCAGCGTCTTTGCGCCGGTCTGCTTTGCCAGCGACAACACCGCCTTTGAGTCGGCGGTCTCACCGGACTGACTGATGATGATGACCAAGTCGTTTGTATCGAGCAAGGGCTCGCGGTAACGGAACTCGCTTGCTATGTCCACCGTTACGGAAACACGCGCCATTTTTTCTATTATATATTTACCGACCATGCCGGCGTGCATCGCGGTACCGCAGGCGACGATAAATATGTTTTTGAAGCTCCTTAGAGACTCAACAGTGATGCCGCACTCGCTCAGGTTGGGAAGCCCTTCCTCGATTCGGGGTGTGATAGTAGTTTTTACGGCTACAGGCTGCTCGTGGATCTCCTTGAGCATGTAGTGAGGATAGCCGCCCTTTTCCGCGCTGTCCTCGTCCCAGTCGGCGGTGTGCAGCTCCTTTTCGAGCATTCTGCCGTGGAGTGAGCAAAACGTAACAGAACCGTTTTTAAGAACCGCTATCTCTCCCTGCTCCAGCAGATAATAATCCTTTGTATAGTTGATGATAGCGGGAACGTCGGAGGCAATAAATACCTCGCCGTTACCCTGTCCTACGATAAGCGGACTTTCACAGCGAACGGCGTAGACGGTCTCGGGACGGTCGGCAAAAACGATGCCGAGCGCAAACGAACCGCGCAGCTCATGGAGCACCTTGCGGATGCAGCGGATCGGGTTGCCGTCGTAGTAGAAGTCGAGCAGCTGCGCCACGACCTCGGTGTCTGTGTCGGAGAGGAACTCGTCACGCTCGTTTTCGATCAAAAACTGCTTTAGCTGTTTATAGTTTTCGATAATTCCGTTGTGGACTATCGTTACACGCCTGCCGGAGTGCGGATGTGAATTGATGTCCGACGGTTCGCCGTGAGTTGCCCAACGGGTATGACCGATGCCGGCGTGTCCGTGAGGCTTGCCCTCGACCTTCATTTTTTCGGATAAATCGGAAAGCCTGCCCTTGGTTTTTGCAACCGCGATCTTTCCTTCTTCAAACACGGCGATACCTGCCGAGTCGTAGCCGCGGTACTCCAGCTTGGTAAGCGCTGAAACCAAAACATCGGTACAGTCACGGTGTCCCACATATCCTACAATTCCGCACATAAGCATTGCTCCTTTTGTCGTTTTCAATACTTTTTTTATTATATGCCATTGCTTATGGTTTGTCAAGAAAAATTTGCAGGATTATCTATATAATCCTGCAAATTATCTTAATTATACAATTATCAGCGCTTAATTATGCAATTATTACTTCAAGATAATGCAATTAATTAAATGGAATCGAAGTTTTTCATTGCTTCAAGTCCGGTCTGACCGGTTCTTACCTTAACGACCTCCTCCACATCGTATACAAAGATCTTGCCGTCGCCGATATGACCCGTATACAGCGTCTTTTTGGCAGCTTCTATAACCTTACCAACCGGGATCGTGCAGACTACGATATCGACCTGAACCTTCGGCAAAAGGTTAGCTTCGATCTGAACGCCTCTGTAGTATTCGGGCTTACCCTTTTGAGTACCGCAACCGAGAACGTGGCTGACCGTCATGCCGGTGATGCCGATCTCCATCATAGCGTTTTTAAGAGCCTCAAGCCGCGCTTCCTTGCACACGATCTCGACCTTGCTGATCTTGGGGGTGCCGTCGTCAAAGCTGGGCATCTTTTTGACCTGAACAGCTTCTGCAACGGGTGTATCTCCGCTGACGAGAACAGGCGCAACTGCCTCTCCGCCCTCCTCAACATATTCGGGAGCCATAGCAAAGCCTGCGTACGCGGACGGCATATTGTGCTCGGTCTCGTCGAGTCCGGTGATCTCCTCCTCGCGGGTGACACGCAGACCGAAAATCGCCTTGATTACCAAGAACACGACTGTCATTGTAACGGCAGTCCATGCGGCTACGGCTGCAAATCCGAGCAGCTGCAAGCCGAACAGCTCAAAGCCTCCGCCGTAGAACAGACCGGTAAGCTTTGCGCCGGACGCGTTGGCAATGGCATAGCCCGGAGCGGAATCGGTAGCGAACAAGCCGACTGCAAGAGTACCCCAAATACCGTTGAGCATATGGACCGCAACAGCGCCGACGGGGTCGTCGATGTGGAGCTTGTAGTCGAGCAGCCATACGCCGAAGCATACAAGCAAGCCGGAAACCGCGCCGATCACGATAGCGCCGAAAGCGTCGGTAACGTCACAGCCTGCGGTGATAGCGACCAGTCCCGCCAAGGACGCGTTAAGACACATGCTGACGTCGGGATGACCGTATTTGATCCAGGTGAATACCATGCAAACAACGGTGGCGATAGCAGGCGCAACCGTTGTGGTAAGGAAAATGGAACCGAGCTGCTCAACGGATGTAGCCGCCGCACCGTTAAAGCCGTACCAGCCCAGCCAAAGGATGAATACGCCCAGTGCGCCGAGCGCGATATTGTGACCCGGAAACGCGCCGACCTTGACCTTTCCGTTCTTGCCCTTTTTGAACTTGCCTATACGGGCGCCGAGCATCTTTGCGCCGATCAAAGCGGAGATACCGCCGACCATATGGATAGCGCAGGAGCCCGCAAAATCGTGGAAGCCGAGATTGCTCAGCCAGCCGCCGCCCCAGATCCAGTGCGCCTCGATCGGGTAGATGACAGCTGAAATAATGCCCGAATATACGCAATAGGAAAGGAATTTGGTGCGTTCAGCCATCGCGCCCGAAACGATGGTGGCGGTGGTGGCGCAGAACACAAGGTTGAATACGAAGTTTGAAAAATTAAAGTCGGAGTAGGCGGTGAAAATATCAAAACCGGGCTTACCGATCAAGCCTACCAAATCCTCGCCCATCAGCAAGCCAAAGCCGATGAGAATGAAGGTGACGGTTCCTATACAGAAATCCATCAGGTTTTTCATAATAATGTTGCCGGTGTTTTT
>CAMHCD010000067.1 GCA_946183545.1 uncultured Clostridia bacterium | reverse complement strand
CACAAAAACAATTGATTACTCCGGACTGTATGATATAGAGGATATCAGCCGCAAGCTCGACACCATCTATAACGGACCGGTGTACGGCGATGTTGACGGCAGCGGCAGTGTGACTATAACCGACGCTACGCTGATACAGAAAGCGGCGGCAGGGCTTGTCAGCTTCACCAAGCTGCAAAACAGCCTTGCCGACACAAACGGCGACGGCAATATATCCGTAGCGGACGCTACCTGCGTTCAAAAGTATATTGCCAAGTATACTTCCGGCTGCGGCAAAACAGGCGAAGCGTGCGCGTAGTAAGCCGCTTTTAAATAGGTGTCGCGGCACGTGAGGATCCTCAGTCAGCTTTTTTAAAAGAGCCGTTCACGTTCTTGCGTAAATTCTTATAATCATCAAAACGGGAAACATAGTTTTTCTACAAACTTTAATGAGTCTGCGTAGTGCAGGCTCATTCTTTTTTATAATTATTTATGAGGTGGATTTTTTAAAAAATATGTGATATGATTGTGTCAGTAAACCGAAAGGATGATCAAAATGAGATCTTTTAAATATATCACTCTTCGCGAAATGCCCGAAATAAAAAACAAAGCAGCGCAGTGGTTCCACGAAAAATGGGGAGTACCTGCCGAAGCGTATCTCGAATGTATGGACAGCTATTTAAACGGAGACACCGAATACGGCTGGTATCTGTGCCTTGACGGAGATAAGATCGTAGGCGGCATGGGAGTTATAGAAAACGACTTCCACGAAAGAAAGGATCTATCCCCAAACGTTTGCGCAGTCTACACGGAGAGCGATTACAGAAAACAGGGAATAGCCGGAAAGCTCCTGAATATGGTGACAGGGGATATGAGGTCAAAGGGTATCACACCGATTTATCTCGTGACCGACCACACCGGCTTTTATGAAAGATACGGCTGGGAGTTCCTGTGCATGGTGCAGGGCAGCGACCCCGAGCCGACAAGAATGTATGTACACTACTAAACGAAAGGATAACACTATGTTAAAAATAGAAACAGAAAGACTGATTATCACAGAATTCACCCCCGACATGGCTCAGGCGGTCCACGAAAATTCACTTGACGAGGACAACCGCCGCTTCGTACCCGACGAGGTGTTTGAAACCGTGGAGGAAGCCGCGGAAACCATCGAATTCCTGTCGGCGCAGTACGGAGGCAGCGACGGTCCGTTTGTGTATCCGGTGCTGTTAAAGGACGAAACAAACATCGGTTATGTACAGGCTGTTCCGCTCGGCGACGGCGTTTGGGAGGTCGGTTATCATATCGGCGCCAAGTTCACAAAGCAAGGTTACGCCTCTGAAGCCGTAAAAGCGTTTTTGCCTGTCATTATGAAAAGGATCGGCATTACAAAGATGGCAGGGATCTGCCTTGCCGATAACATCGCCTCACAAAAGGTAATGGAAAAGTGCGGCTTTGATTTGGAGTTCAAGGGCGTTGGCGATTATCAGGGAGAGAAAAGAGAGATCTGCCGTTATTGGTATGAGAATTAATAACACAAAAAATTACCGCCAAGTAGGATGATCCCTGCTTGGCGGTGTTTTCTGTTGTCCGGCGATTGATTATTCCATGCTAAGCTTCAACAGTTTTCTTCCTTTCGACAGGCGGCTTTTTACCGTGCCGTTAGGTATTTTCAGGATCTGAGATATTTCTTTAACAGAAAAATCCTCCATATAATACAGAACTACGACCTCACGTATTTTTACGGGAAGCTGCTCAAGTGCCATTTTTATTTCTATATTGCAGTCGTCCGATACCGACGGCGTGTCGGTATAATCCTGCAAACTGATCACGCGGTTTCTTGTGCGCAGCTGTTGATTACAAATGTTTATGAGAATCCTCACAAGCCACGTCTTAAAAAACTCCTCGTTTTTGAGTGTGTCCAGTTTTTCATAAGCAGCAAGGAGCGCCGATTGAACGGCGTCCTCGCAGTCTGTTTCATTTTTCAGCATCGACATAGATACTCTGTAAAGTGTCTGTTCACATTCAAGCACACGCTCGGAAAATGTTGCCTTTGTCATTGTGAACACCTCACTCCTTAACCTTTATCATATAGTTTTGGAAAAGGGAATTAGGTGCGTCTATGCCGGAGAATGCTATGTATGTATTGTCCGCGGTATTGTTTTCCGCAATAAATCCTAACTTGACTTTAAGCGTTTCTCCTTTTTTGATACTCTGCTGAGTGTTTATGTCAGTGCCGTAGATTTTGAGTATTCTTTCATAGTCGAGGGTCTCATATCCATAGAAGAAATCATCATCAACATCAATGCAATAAACCTCTGTTTCAAACACTTTGCGCAGATCGTCAATATCATTCTGTGCTGTCAGCTCAATATCAGCGACATAGAAATGTCTTGTTATAGATACTTTTCTTGCTGTTCCCAAATCATAGTCATCGGCGTCTTCGTTTACATTGAATTCATCCTTCTTAATAAGATTACCGTCGTTGTCAAAGAACATCCGGTAAGTGGTTTCCGTTCCGAGTCCGAGGAAATCACCTAATTCAAGTCCGTCAATGTTATCCTGCTCTTTTACAGACGTTACTTTTGCGGTCAGATGCACAGCTTTTTGACCATTATCGGCAAGGCTCAGTTCGATGTTTTCGCCGATCTCTGCTTGGTGAACCTTATGTTGAAAGTACGCTTCCCTAAAGCCGTCGCCGTCTTTTGTATATTTCTTTATCACCTTGGAGGTCGAATTATCCTCATCATCGCGCACATCACGGGGAGCCGCTGGTTCCTTGTCGGGCTCGACCTCAACCTTTTCGGCTATCTTGACCAGCTCGTCATAATCGTTTCCGCTGCATTGAACCAGGCAGTTGTACTCGTCAAAATACTTTATTGTGCGGTAATACATCGTGTCTGTGTTTTTGGCTTCTTTGAATGATATAATAAGAGTCTTATGTCCGTCATACTCTTTCTCTTCGGTTTTTACGACGTTGCCCAAGTCCTCGTAGTAGTAATCGGTATAATAGATCCAAGCGTTGAAATTAGTTTCTCCGTTACTATACGAATAAGAAATGCTGTTTGACTCGCCGGTTTTGTATTCCTTAGGGATATAACCGAATTTCAGCTTCATCGGCTGATGCTTGATGTCGGACGATTCGCTGTTTGCGACAGTCACATCCAGACCATATTCGCCTCTTTTGGTCGCTATCAGCCCAAACAACCCTGTTGCCGCGGCTGAAATGGTAAAGGCAGTCAATACGATCGCAGCGGCGCATACAGCCGCGATCATTCTTCCGGTAATACGATGGGTACGCTTTGCAGATGTTTCGTCAAGGCTGTCAAGTGTGCTGACGACGCGCTCATGGAACCCCTCGCTCGGCTTATCGTAAAGCTTTTTTAAATCTTCTTTTTTCATGCTGAATTTCTCCTTTCGTTTTTTGCTTTCATTAATTAGATGATCTAAAAGGGGAAATGGTTCATTTTATTTTTGAAAAAATTATACCACGCCATATGTTAGCTGTCTATGCTTTTTATCAATGCCGTAGATTTACCCATAGCTTTTCTATTGCTATCTTTAATGATTCGTGATAGAATTATAAAAAAGTCAACTGAGGTGATAATTATGTCAGAATACGGAAAAAGGGCAGAGGAACTGTTTACGGACGGCTATAACTGCGCTCAGGCGGTTTTGTGCGCGTTTGAGGACGTCACGGGTATGGAGCACAGCACCGCGGCGGCAGTCGCTTCGTCCTTTGGCGGAGGCATAGGCAGAATGAGAGAGGTCTGCGGCGCGGTAAGCGGAGCCGTAATGGTTCTCGGTATCGCAAAAGGCTATACAGACCCCAAGGATCCCGTATCAAAGTGGAACCACTACCGCTTGGTTCAGGAGTTCATGCGCAGATTCAGGGAAGAAAACGGCTCGTATATCTGCCGTGAGCTGCTAAGCGGAGTTGATTCAACCAAAGGAGGCGACCCGGAGGAACGCACGCCGCAGTATTACAAAAAACGCCCATGCCGTGAGCTGGTGGGATGCGCCGCCGATATAGCCGCCGAAATGTTAGCTTTATGATTATACATTAGTATAAAACGCTCAATTTTACTCTTGACGTTTTTCTGTATTTGGTCTATAATTATAATAGCGTAACATGAGCGCTTCATAACGTCTGTACTATCGGACGTCAAACGTGTAATTATGCCGAAGCTTCGCTTTGAGCTTGCGGCTATGAAAACTAAGGAGGAATTGCTAATGTATTACACAGCAGAAGTATCTAATATGTGTCCCGTAGCCAAGGGCGCATATCATGGTCCTGCCCCCATCCCCGAGGAGGGTAAATGGGTTCAGGCAAAGGAAATCAAGGACATTTCCGGCTTTACTCACGGCATCGGCTGGTGTGCTCCCCAGCAGGGCGCGTGCAAGCTTACGCTCAACGTAAAGGATGGTATCATTGAGGAGGCGCTGGTTGAGACCATCGGTTGCTCCGGTATGACTCACTCCGCTGCAATGGCGTCCGAGATTTTGATCGGCAAAACGCTTTTGGAAGCGCTCAACACCGACTTGGTTTGCGACGCTATCAACACAGCCATGAGAGAACTGTTCTTACAGATCGTTTACGGCAGAACCCAGAGCGCGTTCTCTGAGGGCGGACTTTTGGTCGGCGCTTCTCTTGAGGACCTCGGCAAGGGTTTGCGTTCACAGGTAGGCACAATGTTTGCCACCAAGGAAAAGGGTCCCCGTTATCTTGAGATGACAGAGGGCTACTGCACACAGATTGCCATGAATGACGATAACGAGATTATCGGCTACGAGTTCCTGAGCTTCGGCAAGATGATGGACTTCATCAAGGGCGGTATGGATCCCAAGGAAGCTATGGACAAGGCAACAGGTCACTACGGTCAGTGGGAAGGCGCCGCCAAGTACATTGACCCGCGTAAAGAATAAGGGAGGTGTGCACAATGAGTTTATTTGAAAACTATGACAGAAGAATAGAAAAGATCAACGGCGTTTTGGCTAACTACGGCATCGCGTCCGTTGAGGAAGCACGTGAGATTTGTAAGGAAGCAGGCTTTGATCCTTATGAGATCGCAAAGGGCATCCAGCCCATCTGCTTTGAAAACGTATGCTGGGCATACTGCGTAGGCGCTGCCATCGCGTTAAAGGCAGGCGCAAAGAACGCAGAGGAAGCAGCAAGATATATCGGCGAAGGTCTGCAGAGCTTTTGTATTGACGGCTCCGTTGCAGAAAGCCGTAAGGTAGGTATCGGTCACGGTAATCTTGCCGCAATGCTGCTTAGCAACGATACTCAGTGCTTTGCGTTCCTGGCAGGACACGAGAGCTTTGCCGCTGCAGAAGGCGCTATCGGCATCGTTCGTAACGCCAACAAGGTCAGAGAGAAACCGCTCAGAGTTATCCTGAACGGTCTCGGCAAGGACGCCGCTCAGATCATCTCCAGAATCAACGGCTTCACCTATGTTCAGACTCAGTTTGACTACTTCACCGGCGAGCTTAAGATCGTTAAGGAGACTCCTTATTCCAACGGTGAGCGCGCAAACGTTCGCTGCTACGGCGCTGACGACGTTCGCGAGGGCGTTGCCATCATGCATAAGGAAGGCGTTGACGTTTCCATCACCGGTAACTCCACCAACCCCACCCGCTTCCAGCATCCCGTTGCAGGCACCTACAAGAAAGAGTGCACCGAGCAGGGCAAAAAGTACTTCTCCGTTGCTTCCGGCGGCGGCACAGGACGTACTCTCCATCCCGATAACATGGCGGCAGGCCCCGCTTCCTACGGTATGACCGATACAATGGGACGTATGCATTCCGACGCTCAGTTTGCAGGTTCTTCTTCCGTTCCCGCTCACGTTGAGATGATGGGCTTCCTCGGAATGGGTAACAACCCGATGGTAGGCGCTACGGTTGCGGTAGCTGTTGCCGTACAGAACAGCCTTAAATAATCACAGATTTATAAACACAAAATCTCTCAGTCGTTTTGGCTGAGAGATTTTTTCATAGGTAAAAACAAAGGATAATGCCCGCGCCGAGATGGGGCAAACAGGGCAAAAAGTACCTGTATGATCTTATTAAAATAAAACAGGATAAATCGAGCAAATTGTCCCAATCTTGGAAAACCAAGATAGACAAGGTACGCTCAACTTATCCTGCTGTAGATACTATACCACAGGTTATTGATGATGTCAAGTTTAGAGGACAAAAATCCAAAGATGATACCATTGACGCGGACTACCTCTCCGCCGTCGAGCGTGGCGACACGGCAACCGCACAGCGATTCAGTGAGTTGATGGACGAGGCACGCACCGAAATGGAAGAATCCGGGCAAAAAAATAACACCCATGGGGTGAGGTATAGTGTAAACGAAACTTATTCAATTAAACCTTATAGCGAGAAGCAAAAGGATCAGTGGAAAAATAGCAAAAACAGTATTCTATATAAGGACAAAGCTCACTTTGAAAAATTTATTGCCGATGCTTTAAAACAGGATCACGGACAAAAGCTTTATTTTGGTCGAATTGATGAGGAGTTGGCGGCATTTATTCACTTGCATACTGGAATTGACCTAAAGAACTATAATCTTGTGTTAAGAGCGAGCGAAGTGAAAAAAATACTACTACATTCACATGGTTCTCAAAGAAAAGAAAATCTACGTGGTCAGAGGGTAATTGAAAAAGATGATTTTTTAAATATCCCAACTATTATCACTTCGCCTGACACCATTTGTTTAAGTGATAAACTATTTGAAGGAAAACCAGTGATTGAATTTGTTAAAACAATCAACGGAAAAACAACAATAGTAACATATGTTTCAAGAAAACATTATGATTTGACTGTGCAAACAATTTACTCTGGAAGAAACAAAAAAAGCCTTTCCACTACGCCAAGTGGAGAAATCTCCCTCTCGCAAACGTCCAAAACGCTTAGTGGTACAGCTTTTAAAAATAGTGTACCACAATCATCCGAAAAAAGCAATATCCCTGATGGAAGAAAATCCAAAGATGATACCATTGACGCGGACTACCTCTCCGCCGTAGAGCGCGGAGACACGGAAACCGAAGCACCAGTTAGTAAGGCGACAAAGAATCGCCTATCCAGTCTGGAAGCTTCGGTTGAAGATAGTATACCACAATCATCCGAAAAAAGCAATATCCCTGATGGAAGAAAATCCAAAGACACGATTGACGCGGACTACCTCTCCGCCGTCGAGCGAGGCGACATGGAAACCGCGCAGCGGATGGTGGACGAAGGGCGATTTTTGTATTGCTATCGTCCTTTTTTCATGTTAAAATAAAATAAAAGGAGGGACGCGTATGGTGAAACAATTATTGGAGAAAAAGGAAAAGAAGGTTGAATATGTAGAACTGATTTACGACCTGATTTTTGTCTATATCATCGGGCGCAACAATTCTTTGCTACATCACATCACGGGCGGCTTTGTCGATCCGCAGGCGTTTGTTGCTTATTTGCTTTGTACGGTGGCGGTCATTCAAATCTGGAATTTCTCCACATATTACATCAATATGTTCGGCAAGCACAGCGTGCGCGAGCATGTGTTTTTGTTTCTCAATATGTTTTTGCTGTACTTTGTGGGCGAGGGCACGCGCACGGACTGGCAGGGCTATCACACCATGTATCATATCGCATGGGCGCTGATTTTGCTCAACATCGGCGCGCAGTATTTTATTGAGCTGCGCAATCACGATAACGACAAAAACCGGAAGTCAATAACGCGTATGGCGATCATCCTTGTTGCCGAGGCTGCTATGGTCGGCGCGGCGGTGCCGGAGTATGATCTGTTTGATTCATCGTGGATGTCGTTTGCGGCGATCATTTTCGGTATGACTGCCGTCTTTACGGTAGGGCAAAAGAGCAGCGCGGACTTTGTTGATTTTCCTCATCTGTCAGAGCGCGCCATGCTCTATATCGTTTTTACCTTCGGCGAGATGGTGATTGCGGTATCCGGCTACTTTACCGACGAATTCACTCCCAATAACCTGTATTTTTGCGCTATGGCGTTTTTGATAGTAGTGGGGCTGTTCCTTAGCTACGGCGTGTTTTACGATCATATCATCGACCGCGACAAAAGCACAAACGGTCTTTTGTATATGCTTATGCACATCTTTATTATCTTTGCGCTGAACAATATCACTAATTCGCTGGAATTTATGCGCAGCGAGGAGGTTCAGCTAATGCCCAAGCTGCTGTTGCTGATATGCTCCTTGGTAATGTACTATGCTTTCCTGTTCGGCACGGGCGTGTATGCAAAATACCGTTGCCGGCTAAACGCGAAATTTTTCATTTTTGTTGCAGGCTGCACGGCGGCGTTTATTGTGCTGATGCTGTTGTTTAGCCAAAACATGTATGTCAATATCGCAGTTACGGTCGCGTATGTGTTTTCTATGTTCGCCGTGATCTACCGTTTTGGAAAAACAATGGATGTTACATTATAAAAATATAAAGCGTCGGATGATTTATCATCCGGCGCCTTTTGGTTATTGTAACGTTTTACTGATCTTTATGACTATACCGAGAATCTGTACGCGGCGGCGCTCCTGCTGCTCAAATCGGAGCGGGGGATAGTATGGGTTGACCGACTGTAATTCTACAAAACCTTCACCGTGACATATGCGCTTGATATCAACATCCTTGCCGTCGATCAGCGCAACGCCGATTTTACCGCTCTCTGCGGTTTCCTGCTTTTTGATCAGTATTTCGCTGCCGTCGTCGATCAGCGGACTCATGCTGTCGCCCTGTACGCGTATCCAAACATACTGCTCCTGCTCGGACGGCGCGTCGATATAGGTGGGGATATACTGAATTATACTTTTGTCCTCACTCATACCGAACCCTGCCGAAGCGCTGCCGTAGAGCGGCAGCATAACAATATTCCCCTGCGCAGGCGGCGCGGCTGCTTCCCAACCCATAAGGAAGGCAGGCGTTGTGCCGAGCGCTTTAGCCAAAGGCTCTATCACGTTGGTAGGCAGTTTTTCAATGTCGCGGCTTTCGTAACGGTATATGGTAGCGCGGTCTTTTCCGATAAGCTCCGCAAGCTTGTCTGCGGAGATACCCTTTTCCTTTCGCAGTGCTTTTATTTTTTCGCCAACAGTCATTTTATCACCTTCTTGTTGTTCTATTTAGATTATATCATATTTGTTGCAAAAACGCAACGCCAAAAATAGAACAGATGTTTGAAATATATTGACATAAGCCGAAAAACAGGTTATAATATAATTGTCGCATAAATGCGAATATACGGTTTCTGCCACTCAAAACTTAGGGATCGTTTCGGGTGGCGGTCATCGTTTTTTTAAAACAGCATTAATCGCATAAATGCGACAGTTTGCTAATAAGGAGGATTCTTTTGATATACGCAGATTTTACGGGAATAGCAGAGGACAAAGTGCTCACAGTGTCCGAAAAGCTTTGGCAGTACGACACGGGGCGAAAGCTTTGCGTTTCCGGCATTAGCGATATGGACGAAACTACAGAGGTGCACTTTGCGCGTCCGCTGTCCGAACGCGCTATTGTCAGGATGGGTACATATGACTCGGAACATGGTACGCTCACTGTTGATATTCCCGATTTGTTTTTAGAATATGCCGACGGTACCCCGGGCAAGGTCTGGGTGCATATCCGTCAGACAGACACATCGGCTTATACCGTTCGTGAAATCAACATCATCATCAAACCCCGCAAGCGACCGGATGATTATATCTCTCCAATGGAGGTTGCGGCGGGAAAAAACTTCATAACCCCTGAACTCTTCGGCGCGAAGGGCGACGGGGTGACTGATGATACCGCGGCGTTACAGGGAGCCATCAACGCGGCAATCAGCGGCAACGTTCCGTTCAAAGGCACGCCTAACAAGCGGTACCTTATTTCAAGCGGGATTGATATAATCCTACCAAACAGCACCTACTTGTACGGAGAGTTTGATTTTCAGGGCGCGGAACTGATAGTAAAGAGCGATAGCGAGCTACAATACGTGATTAAATATCATAATCCGGCCGCGAATCATAGTGATGTTCATTCAAAGGGCGGCATCCGCAACTTGACTATCAACGGCAATTTGGAATCGGCGCACACAGGACTGTACATCACCTGCTGTAGTGCTGCGCTGTTTGAGAAAATCAACATCTACGATTGCAGGCGAGGAATCTATCTAACAA
>CAMHCD010000066.1 GCA_946183545.1 uncultured Clostridia bacterium | reverse complement strand
GGTTTCTCGACAATTCCATTTTAACGGATTTGGTGCAAATATGCTCTACTTTTTTTGATTTATTTTTTGTAGGCTCTATTTGTTACCCCAACATTTATTATAGAGCCTTTTTTTCTTAATTAGAATAATGATGTGCTTTATCAAGCAGCATATCCTTGACTTTCATCAGCCTTGTGCGGCTTGAACGGTCGTTTTCCTCCAGCTTCATGGAGATATACTTGATAGTCTCCTGATAGCGCGGTATCATAACGTGCTCCAGCGAGTTGACGCGGCGGCGCGTTTTTTCAATTTCGGCGCTCATCAGCTCGCAGCTTTTTTCGTACTGCGCCAGCTTGATCAAATCAGGCAGCACGCGGTCAAGGCTTTCAACGGCGTCGTCCAGCTCAAAGGAGGTAAACGCAAAGCCGTAGGGAAATACGTCGCCTTTGTCCGGTGTGCGTGCGTTGGCGTCAAACTGCGGAATATTAACGCTCATTACGTTTTTGCTGTCAACCTCCACGCTAAGACGCTGCTTGGGGCTGAGCAGCGAGCCGTCAAGCGACTCCTTGCTCATGACAGCGGCGGCGTTTACAAAATGCGCGTTGCAGTTTTCGAGCTCCCGTTCCACCTGCTCGCGCAAATCCTTTGTTTCACGCACAAGGTCAAGGAACTGACGCATCAGCTCGTCGCGCTTGTCTTTGAGCATTTTGTGTCCGCGCACTGCGGTGATAAGCTGTTTTTTCAGCTTGGTCAGCTGCATACGCGTGGGGTTTACGTTCATTATTGCCATAGTTTTTTACCTCATCTTCATTGCGCAAAAGCGCAAATTCGCCGGGAGACCGCAAGGGGCTCCCCTTCAAGGATAGGTTCCGCAGCGTCAGGCTTTTTAAACGGAAGCTATCCAAAGGCGCGGAAAGTGCCCGTCGGCACTATTGTTTGCCGTAGAACTCGTCGAGCATGTCGTCCTTGATACGTTTCAGCTCGCTGCGGGGGAGGATCTGAAGCAGCTTCCAGCCGATGTCGAGGGTTTCCTCAATGCTTCGGTTGGCTTCGTAGCCCTGCGATACATATTCCTTTTCAAACGCCTCGGCAAACGCGGCGTATTTTTTATCCATATCGGTCAGAGCAGCCTCGCCCAAAATTACCATCAGCTCGCGCGCGTCCTTACCTCTTGCGTAGGCGGAGAACAGCTGGTTCATGGTAGCCGCGTGATCCTTACGGGTACGGTCGGGGCCGATACCCTTGTCCTTAAGACGTGACAGCGACGGCAGTACGTCGATGGGCGGAGTTACGCCCTTGCGGTACAGCTCACGGCTGAGTATGATCTGACCTTCGGTGATGTAGCCGGTGAGGTCGGGGATCGGATGGGTCTTGTCGTCCTCGGGCATGGTCAAAATCGGGATAAGAGTGATGGAGCCGTCTTTGCCTCTTAAACGTCCGGCTCTCTCGTACAGTGTCGCAAGGTCGGTGTACATGTAGCCCGGGTATCCGCGGCGGCCGGGAACCTCCTTACGCGCGGCGGAAACCTCACGAAGAGCGTCGGCGTAGTTGGTGATGTCGGTCATGATAACGAGCACATGCATGCCCAAATCAAACGCCAGATACTCGGCAGCGGTCAGCGCCATTCTCGGTGTGGCGATACGCTCGATGGCAGGGTCGTTCGCAAGGTTTACAAACATAACGGTACGGTCGATAGCGCCGGTTTCCTTAAATGACTGAACAAAGTAGTCGGATTCCTCAAAGGTGATACCCATTGCGGCAAATACAACAGCGAACTGCTCGTTTTTGCCTCTTACAGTAGCCTGACGCGCGATCTGCGCCGCAAGCTGAGCGTGGGGGAGACCCGACGCGGAGAAGATGGGCAGCTTTTGACCTCTGACCAGAGTGTTCAGACCGTCGATAGCGGACACGCCTGTCTGGATGAACTCCTGCGGATAGTTACGCGCGGCAGGGTTCATGGGGGTGCCGTTGATGTCCATGCGCTTTTCGGGGATCAGCGCGGGACCGTCGTCAATGGGGTTGCCCAGACCGTCAAATACACGGCTGAGCATGTCGGGGGAAACGGGCAGCTCCATGCTGCGTCCCAAAAATCTAACCTTTGAGCCTGCAAGGTTGATGCCGGCAGCGGATTCAAACAACTGCACAAGGGCGTTGTTGCCGTTGACCTCAAGCACCTTGCAGCGGCGGGTCTCGCCGTCGGGGAGCTCGATCTCGCCGAGCTCGTCGTATTTTACGTCCTCAACGTCACTGATCATCATAAGAGGACCTGCTACCTCGCGTATGGTGCGGTATTCCTTTGGCATCAGTCATCACTCCTTTTCAGTACGTCGTCAATTTCGCTGTCAAGCTGTGCCTGAATGCTGTCAAACTCAGCATGGATCTTTTGTTCGGGTTCATATTTAAATCGTCCGATGCGCTCGCGCACGGGGATGTTTACGAGCAGCTCTATGTTTGCGCCGTTGTCAAGCGCTGCCTGAGCCTTGTCGTAGTAGCTCAAAATCGCGCGCATCATCAGCACCTGCTTGGGCAGGGATGTATATGTGTCGGTGGGGTCAAAAGCGTTCTGGTGCAGGTAGTCCTCACGGATAGAGCGCGCGCTCTCGAGCTTGAGGCGGTCGGGTGCGGACAGAGCGTCCATACCTACCAAGTTTACGATCTCCTGCAGCTCGCTTTCTTCCTGAAGCAGAGCCATCAGTCTTCCGCGAAGCTCCATAAAGTCGGGAGCCGCGTTTTCCGCGAACCACTTGGTGAGCTGGTCGGTGTACAGGGAATAGGAGGTCAGCCAGTTGATGGCAGGGAAGTGACGCTTATACGCCAAATTCGCGTCCAGTCCCCAGAATACCTTGACGATACGCAGGGTAGCCTGAGATACAGGCTCCGAGATATCGCCGCCGGGAGGGGATACCGCGCCGATAACCGACAGCGCGCCCTCGGTGTCCTCTGTGCCGTTTACGAGCACACGGCCGGCTCTTTCATAGAACTGAGCCAGACGGCTGCCCAGATATGCCGGATAGCCTTCTTCACCGGGCATTTCCTCCAGACGACCGGACATCTCACGCAGCGCCTCAGCCCAACGTGAGGTGGAGTCCGCCATAAGCGCGACGGTGTAGCCCATGTCACGGAAGTATTCGGCGATGGTTATACCGGTGTAGATGGAAGCCTCACGCGCCGCAACGGGCATGTCGGAGGTGTTGGCGATAAGCACGGTACGCTCCATCAGAGAGTTGCCGGTGCGCGGATCCTTAAGCTCGGGGAACTCGTTGAGTACGTCGGTCATCTCGTTGCCGCGCTCGCCGCAGCCGATGTAGACGATGATGTCAGCCGCCGCCCACTTTGCCAGCTGGTGCTGAACTACGGTCTTACCGGAGCCGAACGGACCCGGAACCGCGGCAACGCCGCCCTTGGCAAGAGGGAAGAGGGTGTCGATTGGACGCTGACCTGTGGTCAGCAGAATGTCGGGGGAGAGCTTCTTTTTGTAAGGTCTGCCCACACGGACAGGCCACGCGGTAAACATGCGCACGTCCTGAGTACCCTTGTCGGTTTTGAGCGTTGCAACCGCTTCGTCAATGGTGAAGTCGCCTTCCTTGATGCTCTCAACAGTGCCCGATACCTTGTTGGGCACCATGATCTTATGCAGTACAGCGGCGGTCTCCTGAACGGTGCCGAGCACGTCGCCTGCCTGTACCTTGTCGCCGGTTTTGGCAACGGGGGTAAAATGCCATTTTTTGTTGTGGTCAAGCGAGGGTACGTCAACGCCGCGCTTGAGGTTGGTGCCGGCGACCTTCATGATCTCGTTGAGCGGACGCTGGATACCGTCGTAAATAGCGCCGATAAGTCCGGGACCGAGCTCAACCGAAAGCGGAGCGCCCGTGCTTTCCACTTCCTCGCCGGGACCTAAGCCGGAGGTTTCCTCATAAACCTGGATGGAAGCCTGATCGCCGTGCATCTCGATGATCTCGCCGATCAGCCTTTGGCTGCTTACGCGCACCACGTCGAACATGTTGGCTTCGCGCATGCCCTCGGCAATAACCAGAGGACCCGCAACCTTGGTAATAATTCCTTTATTCATAATCGTTGTACCTCTAATTGTTGAAGATAATGTCAGAGCCTACCGCCTTTTCCACAAAACCCGAAAGGCGTTTTCTGCCTGTGTTTTGGTTGCCCTTAACACCGGGGATAGGGATGATGGCGGGCGTAAGCCGCTCTTCATAGCGACTGCGATCCTTTTCCGACAGCAAATAAAGCTCTTCGGTCAGGTAGATTATCGCGTAGGTGTCGCTGTCCGCAAGCCGTCTTAACAGATGGCCCGCGTCCTGAGTATCGTCGCAGGGGAAAATATCCAGCCCGACGGCGGAAAAACCTTTTATGCTCTCGCTGTCTCCGACAACGGCAATGCCTTTAGCCATAGATCTCACGCAGCCTTTCTCTGATATTTTCCGCGTCTTTGCCGGTGCGGATACCGCTTGCTATAATGTGGACGACCTTTTTTTCCGCTTCGGTGCCCAAGTAGTAGCCCAGCAGCGGTTCGGCGCCCTCGCTTGCACGTTTGCAGCATTCGCGCGCCATGCGTATCAGCTTGTTGTCCACAAACTTTTCAAAGGCGGAGGGAGATTCCCTGAACGCCTCCATAGCCTTGTTACATTCGTATTCACTGTACTTTGAAAGCGCGTCCTCAAGGTAGTCGCTGCCCTTTACGGCGGCGTCTATCACCGCGTTGCGGCGGAACTGCGGACACTCGCACAGTGCTTTTTCCAAATAATCCTTACCCGTCTCGGCGCGTGCTGCGCGTATGGCGGTTTTAATGTTGTTGTAGAACACGTTCGTTTGCAGATACCGACGGAGGAATTCCGAGCTGCATTTTTCTGCTGCCCTGAGCATTTCCTCCATCACCGCTCTGTCCAGCACGCTGTCCGCGGCTCTGGCGTCGCTTGTGTGCGCCAGCAGCTCGTATGCCTCGTCGCAGGGCTTTTGCAGACATTCGGGCATAAGGCTCATGCGCCGGTTCTCAACTGCCTTGACCACCTTGTCGTGCTCGGTCAGCGAGGGGGAGAGCATAAGCTCCCTGTATTCGCGCGAAGCCATAACGCCCTTTAGCGCCACCTTAAAGTTGTGGCTGTCGTTTTGGAGCAGAAACGGCGTGAATATATCGAAATCGGGGGCTGTGCTTCTTAGGTAAGCCCAGGTGCTTTCGGTGTAATCCGCCAAGATCTCGTCCACGCTTGCGCCGCTGCCCATGCCTTTGTCGGTCAGTATGGCGCAAAGCTCCGCTTCGCTGCGGCAGGAAAGCAGCTGCTCAACATCCTGAGCGTTTAACAGCGAGGTCTCCTTTGCGCGCACGGAGCCGATGGAAAATTCATATGATAAAGCCATACTGCCCCCTTACCGGTCAAAAAGCTCGCGGTGGATCAGATCCTCAAGTTCATCCTTGCGGGAGCTGATCAGGGCTTTAAAGTCCATGTTCTCTTCAATGTCGCCGTCCTTCAGCACAAAGCCGCCGCTGATGTCGAGCGGCTTGTCGCCGACTGTGGCGTTAAGTCCGTTTGCCCTGAGCTTTTCTTCAAAGTCTGCGGGCTTGCGGTCTAAGTCCTTTTGGTTTAAGTACACAACGCCGCTTTTGCCGCTGAGCTGTGCGGCAAGCTTGTATATGGCGTCAAAGTATCGGTCGTCGGGCAGGCTGAGTAAATATTCCTGCAAGCCTGTGACGGTTTTGTCTATCTCCGCTCTGCGCTGCTTTAGCAGGGCGTTGCGGGTCTCAAGCTCGGCGCGGCTCTTGGAAGAAGCCGCGATCTGATTGAGCTGTGTTTGCGTCTTGGCGTCAATTGCCGCGGCGCGTTTGCCGGCGGTTTGCTCGGCTTCGCTCATGATAGCCTTGCACTCGCGGGCGCTCTGCGCCATAACCGCGTCTACCGCGCTTTTGCTGTCCGCCTTGATGCGGTCAATAATTTTGTCGCCGCCGTTCATACGCGTCCTCCTTTTACTGTTGTGTCGTTAGATCCTGCTTTTTAGATTTTCAAAGAGGGGATCTGGATTACAACAAGGAGGGATACGATGAACGCGAGCAGCGCGTAGATCTCTACCAGTGTAACGGAAACCATGCCCTTGGAGAAGTTCGCGTCGTCCTTAGCGGTCATGGCAATACCGGAAACGGCAGCTTTACCCTGAGCGATACCTGAGAACAGACCGCCCAGACCGATAGCCAGAGAAGCCGCGCAGAACGCAAGACCCTGACCCATGGTGGGCATAGCGCCGCCCAAAACGCCGCAGCTTACCAGAATAAGGAAGCCAACTATGAAGCCGTACAGACCCTGAGTACCGGGCAGAAGTGTCAAAACGAGCATTTTACCAAACTTGGAGGAGTCCTCGCTGAGTACTCCCATTGCGGTCTGAGCCGCGCTTCCTACGCCCTTTGCAGAGCCGATACCTGCCAAAGCAGTTGCCAGTGATGCGCCTAACAGCGCAAAAAACATACCATTCATGATTATTTATCCTCCTGAATTTTAATATATTTACTTTGAAGTGAGAACGGCTCAAATTCTTTGCCGCCGCCTTCATAAAACTTACCGAACATTTCAACATACTGCAAGCGCATGGTGTGAACGTATGAACCAAGCGCGTTGAGTCCGATGTTGACCAGATGACCCACCACGAAGATCAAAATAAAGAAGATGAAGCCTACAACGCTTCTGCCCATCATGGTGGAGAGCATGTTGAACACCTGCGCCATTACGCCGGTGGTCAAGCCCAGCGCCAGCAAACGCGAGTAGCTGAGCAGGTCGCTTATATAGCCCGTTACGTCGTACAGTGACGCAAGACCGCCGACGATCTTGCCGCCGATGCTTTTGCTCTTTCTGCCCTGAGTAAGCAGCAGACCGACCGCGCAGGCAATGGCTATCACAGCTCCGACGGTTAAAAGCGCGGGGGACAGAGCGATACCGGCTGCCAGTACAGCAAATCCTACAAGCATCAGCATCCACAGTCCCGTGTCAAAAAACGCACCGCCCCAGTCCTTTTGCCTTATGCACATAATGAACTTGCAGCCCATACCTACCAGGATATGTACCAGACCGAACGCTATGCTGACTATCATAAGCAGCAGCGCGTCCTTTTGCGGGTCAAGCGTCGGCCACGGAAGCATTTGCGCCATGGTGCCGTTCGCGCCGGTGAAGTAATTGTAGATCGTTGCCGGAGCGTCTCCGAAGATACTGCCGAACACCAGACCCCAAAGGATGGTTGAAACGCCGCAGTACTGGAACAGCTTTAGGTTATTGCGCATCTTTTTGTCGGGCTTAAAGAACTTGATCATCAGCGTGGTCGCAACCACCATCAGCACACCGTAGCCGGCGTCGCTGAACATCATGCCGAAGAAGAAGTAGAAGAAGAACGCCAAAACAGGGGTAGGGTCGATATCTGCCCTGCCGGGCGGTGAGTACATTGTCAAAATACTCTGTGCCGGTTCGGCGAACTTATTGTTTTTGAGCTTGACGGGAGCGTCCTCGGGAGCGTCCCAAAACTCAAGCGCGCAGGTAGCTACTCTTGTACAGAGCTTTTCGAGCTTTTCGCAGTCCTCCTCGGGAACATAGCCCTCGATGATGAACACGTGCTTTGAGTGGTCAAGTCCGTTTATGACCTTGTACTTGTCCGTGCGGATACGGAAGTAGTCCTGTGTTATCTGAATGTCGTGTCTGTGCTCTACCAGTCCCTCGATAGCGGCGGTAGCCTCCTCGGTCTCCCGGGTCAGCCTTTCGCTTTTTTCGCGCAGGCGCTCCGCCTTTGTCTTTGGTATCTTGCTTGTGGGACTCATGGGCTTTGCAAAGCTCAGCGCGCGCAGCGTTTCCTCAGCCATTTGCTTTTGACTTTTGGGAACAAATATGACCGCGCAGGTCATTGCGGCTTCGCTGTGCTGGATCTCCGTTTCAAAACACAGCTTCGGGTTTTCGGCGGCGATCGCTTCCTTTAACGCGCTCTCGGTGTAGAGAGTGGGGAAGCTGCCGATAAACACTGCTGTTGACTGTGTTTCGGTCGTGTTCAGCGGAATGTCTAAGTTTTGCCATGCCTCCAGCTGAGCCAGCTGGGTTTTGATACGCACCTGCTCGGCAGCGTTGTCCGAGCGCTTTTTATCGAGCTCCGTCAGACGGGTGCACACGGCGATAACGTCCTTGGAGTTGGAGGCGATAACACCGATCTCGTCGGGGTCTACCTCCTGCCGCCCTTTGAATGAGGCGAGCATGCCGCCCTTTTCGGGCGAAACCGAAGCGAGTATTTTAAGCGCCTGCTCGGTCAGGTTTACGTTTCTTTCAAAAACCTGGGTCTGGGAGCTTAAATCTACCCGGTTGAATCCGTCGCGCGATTTTTCGCTTTTTGAGATCTGCATCAGCGCGCTGTCCTGCAAGTGCTCAAGCAGCCGCTTTCTGTCCTGCCTCAGTGCGATAATCCGTACGGACTTCATTTTTACTTTTGCCAAATAGCATCACCACACTTTTCCAATGTGCCTCAGCCCAGCAGGGCATCGGCGGCTTTTTTGATTACGGCGGGGCGGTTCTTTTCGGCGGCAGCGGCGATCTCCCTGCAAGCAGTGCGGGCGTTTTCCGCCGCCTGCTGCGCGGCAAGCTCACCTTCCGCTTTTGCCTTGTCAATCTGCTCGTCCGCCCTTTCCTGCGCCTGCCGCTCGCGGGTTTTGATGAGCTCGGCGGCGTCGCTGCGTGCCTTTGCCGTCATCTGAGCGGCGGTCTGGCGTGCGTTCAGCTCGCTGTTTTTTGCCTCATCCTCGGCAGCGCGAATAGCGTCTAACAGTTCTTTTGCCATAATACGCTCCTTTCGTAAAAGAAACCATGTACCAAAGGTTCACAGTTGCTTTTCTATAATAACTTTAATAATACCATAATCGCGCCCGAAATGCAACAAATTTTTAACAGTCTGATAAAAAACTTGTCAGGCGCGCCGGCGGAACAATGATCAATGTACAAAGCGGATGGATTATGTATTTTGAACATATAAAATCAATAGATTTCACTGACACAAAATATGACAATCTGTATATAAAAAATCGTATTCAATATGCTATTTTACATAAAATCAAAACAAACTCTTGACATTTTTCATTAAAGTGTGGTATACTCACACTGGTATATAAAAGTATTATTGTAATAGGGTATTTATTGGGATTTATAGTTTTTAAAGGGGATATTGTTTATGATCAAACAGACATTCATCAATTTGCCCGAGGACAAAAAGAATAGGGTAGTTGAAGCTATCATTGATGAGTTTGCAGTTGAGGGAACCAACCGCATAAGCATCAATAACATCATTAAAAGAGCCGGGATCTCACGCGGCAGCTTTTATCAGTATTTTGACGATAAGGTAGATCTGATAGAAGTCATCGTCCACAGTTATCTGCAACAGTTTGAACAAAAAATCAACCGTGTAATCACCGCTTCACGCGGCGACGTGTTCTATGCGTATGAAATGAGTCTTTCTGTTGTTGAAAATATGGGAAAGCTGCCCCGCGACCGCGCGGTGTTTACCAAGCTTATTTACACAATGTATGACAACGAAACGGTCGTTGCGCAGTATTTCAGGGAGCGCTGCAACGGTTTTGAGGAGGTCGACCGTATTCGCGGACGTTTGTCCCGTCAGAACCTTAAATCGCGTGACGATGATTTCTTTCTCGACGTCAACAACATCCTGCTCACACTGCTTCGCAGAGCGGTGCGTGAGCTGTACCTGATGGACGTTGAATTCGACGAAATCAGAAAACGTTATCTTAAAAAAATCGATATTATCAAGCTGGGCGCTGCGGCATAAGCCGCTGCGCCTTTCGGTATATTTTCAGCACTTTTAAGGAGCCCTTATGTTATCAAAATTAAGCGTAAAAAAACCGATGACGATTTTCGTCAGCGTCATTCTGGTGTTGGTTTTGGGTGTTGTCTCATTTTTTAAAATGACTCCGGACCTGATGCCGAACATGGATCTGCCGTACGCAGTGGTCATCACCACCTATCCCGGTCAAACGCCGGAGACGGTGGAAATGACAGTTACAAAGCCCTTGGAGAGCGCTTTGTCCACGATCGACGGCGTAAAACAGATAACCTCAAATTCCGCCGACAGCTATTCTATGCTGCTTATTGAATTTGAGGACGGCACAAACATGGACACAGCTACGGTCGACGTGCGCTCCGCGCTCGATCCTATAGCCGACAACTGGGACGAAAAGGTCGGCGCGCCGTATCTTATCAAGGCAAACCCCTCGCTGCTGCCCGTTGCTATGATAGCGGTGGATTACGAGGGCAAAAAACGTCAGGCTATCTCTGACTTTGTAACCAACGAGCTTCAAAACAAGCTTGAGGGGATAGACGGCGTGGCTTCGGTGTCAAACAAGGGCGTTGTCACCGCGCGCGAAAGCGTTATGCTGTCTCAAAAGAAGATCGACGCG
>CAMHCD010000065.1 GCA_946183545.1 uncultured Clostridia bacterium | reverse complement strand
CCTTGCGTCGGGCAAGGCTCACCCAAAGCACACCGAGGGCGGCGACTTCCGTCAGGCTACCTACCGCGCTGTGCGACAGGGCTTGATGCAGGCAAAAAGCCTGCTGCTCGAGCCATACTATGCCTTTACTCTGGAGGTCCCTGCCGATAATACAGGCAGGGCTATGGCGGATGTTCAGCGAATGAACGGCAGCTTTGATCCTCCCGAGCAGCTCGGCGATACGACTGTGCTCACGGGTACGGCTCCTGTTGCCGCAATGCGCGGCTATGCGCGAGAGGTTATGCAGTACACCCGGGGCAGCGGAAGGCTTGCCTGCACTCTAAAGGGCTATGATGTGTGCCACAACGCCGAAGATGTCATCGAATCCTTTGCTTACCGCGCCGAAGCCGACGCGGACAACCCCGGCGACTCCGTATTTTGTTCTCACGGCGCAGGGCATACGGTCAAGTGGAACGAGGTGCCAAAGCATATGCACCTGCCAAGCGCGCTTCAAAAGCAAGCCGCTCCGGTGTATGAAAACCGCCGCGCACGCATACGTCAGCGCGCAAAGGAGCCGGGCGATTTTTTTGCCGCCGACAAGGAGCTGATGCGCATTTTTGAGCAGACCTACGGTCCCGTGCGGCAGCACAGAGAGAACGAACTTCGCCGCCATTATAAACCTAAGACCGAAAACAGCCGCCCGTCGTCCGCCAAAAAAGCTCCGCCTGCCTACGACGGTACCGAGTATGTGCTCGTGGACGGCTATAATGTCATCTTTTCTTGGGACAACCTTAAAAAAACGGCGGAGGAAAATGTTGACGACGCGCGCACCGCGCTTATCAACATCCTGTGCAATTTTCAGGGATATAAAAAATGCGAGCTTATTCTGGTGTTTGACGCATACAAGGTCACCGGAGCTACGCGCGAGGTGGAGCAGGTCAACGGCATCAGCATCGTCTACACCAAGGAGGCGGAGACCGCCGACATGTATATAGAAAAAACCGCTCACCGCTTAGCCAAAAACAACCGCGTGAGGGTGGTCACCTCCGACGGTCTGGAGCAGCTTATCATTTTGGGCAACGGCGCACTGCGCGTACCATCACCCTCGTTCTACGAGGAGGTCCGTCAGGCACAGGAAGAGATACGCGCTATCATTGAGCAGGATGAAGCATAATATGTACAAAAACAAACGCGAAATTCGGCAAATTATTTTCATCATACCTCTGTTCATTCAACGCAGTTTGTGATATACTATAAGGAAGAACATTAAGATCCGCACACTGTTATCGTGCGGTATCGCCTCAAACGGAGAAGTATCTATGTTTCCCAGAATTCAGAGCTTGGATAACAGGGTTTTGCAAAACATAAGCAGGATCCACCGCCCAAAACTGAACAGAATAATGGTGATCGCCTCCAAGCTGGGTAACGGCGGAATAGTATGGTGGGCTGTGTGTCTGCCGTTTCTGCTGCATCCCAGGTGGCGCTACACGGGAGTGGTTATAATCCTTTCGCTGGGACTCACCTCGCTGATGGGAGAGGGTATAATCAAGCACACCGTTAAGCGTGTGCGCCCATGTCACAGCTTTGACGAGGACGAGCAGCTCATAAAAAAGCCCAAGTATTATTCCTTCCCTTCGGGTCACACCGCGTCGTCGTTTTCGGTGGTGTCGGTTGTTATTTTCAGTGGATGTCCGCTTTATGTTGTTGTACCTATTTTCCTGATCGCCCTTGTTATCGGCTTTTCACGCGTTTATCTGCGCGTACATTACCTGACCGACGTAGTGGTCGGTATGGTCTTAGGCATTGTGTGCGGCTTAGTGGGAGTGCTTTTGTTCACTGTCTTTTTTCCGCTGCATTTCCTCAGATGATACATTAAAATAAAATATACGTCATTTCGGCAGCTGCATCGCACGCAGACCGGAATGGCGTTTTGTTTTGTATAATTTCCCGCGGCACAGCCAATAATACCGGTAGAAATATCGGGGAGGACTTTGCTTGCAATACGGTAAGGTAGAGATCTGCGGGATCAACACTTCAAAGCTTACGGTGCTTAAGGAGGACGAAAAAAAGCGGCTGCTGCTGCAAATCAAAAACGGCACTCCCGCGCAAAAAAGTAAGGCTCGCGACGCTATGATACGGGGGAACCTGCGGCTTGTGCTGAGTGTGGTGCAGCGGTTTTTGGGCAGGGGAGAGAACCCGGACGATCTGTTTCAGGTGGGCGTTATCGGGCTTATTAAGGCGATAGATAACTTTGACCCGGCGCTCGACGTGCGGTTTTCCACCTACGGCGTGCCTATGATAATCGGCGAGATACGCCGTTATCTGCGCGACAACAACGCCGTTCGGGTATCGCGCTCAATGCGCGACACTGCCTATCACGCCATGCAGATCAAGGAGCAGCTCACCATGCAGAACAACCGCGAGCCCACCGTGGAGGAGATAGCCGCCAAGCTGAATTTGCCCAAGGAAAACGTAGTGCTGGCGCTGGAGGCGATAGTGGAGCCGGTGTCGCTGTACGAGCCTGTGTTTACCGACGGAAACGACACTATCTATGTAATGGATCAGATCGGCGACGACCGCGACGACGCTACATGGCTGGAGGAGCTGTCGCTAAAAGAGGCTATAAAAAGCCTGTCCGACCGCGAAAAGCGGATCCTGACCCTGCGGTTTTTCCGCGGCAAGACTCAAATGGAGGTAGCCTCCGAGATAGGCATATCGCAGGCGCAGGTCAGCCGTATAGAAAAGGGCGCGCTCAACAGCATAAAGCGCTCATTATAGTGTATGGAAAAGGGCCGCGCACACAGCGCAGCCCTTATTGTGCTATTTATAATCATTTATTTCTGCGTTTTTCTAAAAAATCAGGCAGGGGTTTGCCTTGTTTTTTCCATTCCACATACTCCGAGGTAGCGGTAAACAACACGTCTCCCGAAGAATTCAGGGCGGTTTCCATGCTGTCCTGAACTACGCCGATAATAAATCCTACGCCGACGACCTGCATTGATAATTCATCCGGTATCCCAAACAAGGAGCACGCCATGGGAATGAGCAGCAAAGAGCCTCCGGTGACTCCCGAGCTGCCGCAGGCGGCAAGCGCGGAAAGAAAAGCAAGCACCAAAGCGCTCGGCAGCGTTACCGAAATCCCAAAGGTGTTGACGGCGGCAAGGGTCATTATCGTAATTGTGACCGCAGCGCCATCCATATTCACGGTAGCGCCGAGCGGAATAGATACAGAATACATATCGCGGTCAAGCCCGAGTTTTTCGCACAAATCGAGATTAACCGGGATGTTTGCGGCTGAGCTGCGCGTAAAGAACGCTGTCACGCCGCTTCCTCTTAAGCAGCGCAGCACAAGCGGATACGGGTTGCGCCTTAAAGCCACTGCGACGATGGCAGGGTTGAGCACGAACGCCAAAAACAACATTGTGCCGACCAACAGCAGCACCAGCTTGCCGTATGTGAGGAAGGCTTGCAAGCCGGTTTCCGAAACGGAGGAAAACACCAAACTCATGATTCCAAACGGTGCAAGCTGGATTATTCCGCGCACAACGGTTGTTACAGCCTCGGACAAATCGGTCATTAACGACTGAGTCGCTTCGCCGGCGACCTTTTTCAGCGCCAGACCGATAACGACAGCCCAAAACAGAATGCCCAGATAATTGCCCGTTGACAATGCTTCGATCGGATTGCTTATAACACTGCCCAACAGGTTTTCAACTACGTCGCCTATCCCTTTAGGAACGCTCGACTGTGCTACTTCCGAGCCGGTTTCCGCAAGCTCTATCGTCTGCGGAAAAACAAAGCTTGCAATAACCGCGGCAACAGAAGCCAGCAGGGTAGAGAGCAGATAAAAGAATATCACCAGCCCAAAGCGGCGGTCGAGCTTTGCGCTTTTTTGACAGAGCGACGCCATTACCAGAACAGCCACCAGCACCGGCGCAATTGCTTTCAACGCGCCGACAAACAGCTTGCCGATCGTGGATATCCATGCCGCGCCGGGTACCAAAAGTCCAAGCGCTATACCTGCCGCAATGCCGATCAGGATACGTAATATCAAGCCGGTTTGCGTATATCTGTTAATTATCGTTTTTATTATTCTCATACGGGGTTCCTGCCTCCGGCGTTTTTTATACCGCCTGATATTGCTTTTTTATCGTCAGCACATTTTTGCTGTCCTCATATTTATAAGTCACTTCATCCATCAGCTTTTTGCTTAAAAAGATACCGAGACCTCCTATCGGGCGAACGTCCGCGCTTAGCGTAATATCAGGGTCGGGCTTTGCCAGCGGATCGTATGGGATGCCGTTGTCTATAAAGGTTATTTCGGCGTTCTGCTTGGTTACGAGCGCGCTGATCTGCGCTTTGCCTTTGCCGTCGGTATAAGCGTAGTTTGCAATGTTGACAAACAGTTCTTCAACTGCAAGGTCGATCTGCATTTGAACCTTCATCGGACATCCGGCTTCTTCAAGCAGTGAGTCTATAAAATCAAGCACATCGCGGAGCTTGTTGACGTCGGCTGTAACTTCGAGCACATTAAGCTTCTTTTCCATCTTGTTGAACTCCTTTATATTCAACACAAAGCATCGTAAGGTCGTCAAACTGCTCGGCGTCTTTTACAAATCCGTCTACTGCGCGCCTTACATGCTTTAAGATATTGTCGGGGGTGGCGGAATTGTCCTCGTTCAGCGCTTCGATCATGCGATCGTTGCCGAACAGCTCAGACTTGGCGTTGGTCGCCTCGGGAACTCCGTCGGTGTACAGGAACAGCTTGGAACCGGGCTGCATCATGAGCTCATACTCCTTGTATCTTATCCCGTCCATTCCGCCGATAACAAAGCCGTGCTTGTCCTTTATCAGCTTAAACTGTCCGTCTGCCTCGCATAATACGGGATATTCGTGACCCGCGTTGGCTGCGGTCAGCTTGCCGGTGGATATCTCCAAAATACCGAGCCAAACCGTGACGAACATCTCCTCGCGGTTGTTTGAGCAGATGGCTGCGTTGGTGTCGGAGAGTATCTGAGCGGGAGATTTGCCGAGCTTTGCGTTGGACGAAATGATGATCTTTGAAGCCATCATAAACAGCGCCGCCGGTACGCCCTTGCCGGATACGTCTGCCATAACAAGGCAAAGGTGATCGTTGTCCACAAGGAAGAAATCATAGAAGTCGCCGCCGACCTCCTTAGCCGGATCCATCGAAGCGTAGACGTCAAACTCCGGCCGCTCCGGAAACGCCGGATAAATGCTCGGCAGCATATCCGCCTGTATCCTTGTGGCAAGGGACAGCTCGGTGCTGATACGCTGTTTTTCGGCTGTTATCTTTGTCAGGTTTTCCTCGTACTCCGCAAGGTCATGCTCCATATCGTTCATAACAAGGCTCAGGTTTTCGATCTCGTCGCCGGTGCGGATATCAAGGGAGGAAAAATGATCGGAGTCGGTCGCTCCGCTGCGGCGGTCGTCAACATACTTCTGCGCCGCCGAAGCTATCTTGTTGATCGGGGTCACAAGCTTCTTTTTCATATGCCTTGCCATCAATATGCCGACCAAATTTGTAAGGATAAGCATGGCTATGAAGTACAAAAGAAAGAAGTTCCTCATGCCGTTTGCGACATTCGCAAGCGAAATATCCGATAGTACAAACGCTACGGTTTCGCCCTTGCTGTTTTTTATCGGAACTCCGCTTGTGCATAGCCAGCCGTAGTTCTGTGTGTTCTGTATGGAGTAAACCTCGCCCTCGCCGTTCCAGTTTAGGAAGTCGTTGACCTCTTTTTCGGGCACCGGATCCCAGTCCACGGGCATAACGTATGTTGAAGGATCATCGTCCGAGTCAACTATGTATACAAGTGAGTTGTTCTCGCGGTTATACATGGCAAGGTAAATGTCGTCGATATCAACGGCGTTGGAAAAATCTTTGAGCACCTTGCGGATCATCTTGTAATCCTCGCGCTTTGTAAAGTGAGAAAAGCGCTTTCGATATTCATCCGTGCCGGTTTTGTCCCTTTCCGCGCCGGACATAGAGTTATATGCGTCAACAACTCCGGTTGACAGCGGCTCAACGTCTGTGACCTCTTGCAGGATCGCGGCGGCGCTCTTTGACAGGTTGAATGCCTCCGTTATATACTGATGAACCAGCGTGAAGGTGTATACGCCCAATCCGAGCAGCAGCGCAGCTGCTCCGAGGATGATAGCGCCCATGATAGTGCTGCGGAAGGTTTTTGCCTCCAAGGAGAAATGCTTTTTTTCGAGCGCGTTCATTTCTCTTACTGTTTTTTTCGGCATTGTGATTTTCTCCTTTTTTATAGTTATAAAATCTCAGTGAGCGAAAAATACGTCGTTATCCGAGATAATCCATCGTCAGGACTGTGATGTCATCGCTTTGATCCGCTTCGCCGGAAAACTCGCTTACCGCGCGCAGCATATCGTCTGCGATACTGCGTTTGTCAGTTCCGATATGTCTGCTCAGCTCATCCTCCAAAGCTTCGGTGCCGAACATGTCCCTTTTGGGGTCCTCCGCTTCGTTGACGCCGTCGGTATACACAAACAAAACGTCGCCCGGCTTCATGATCACGGTCTCCTCTTTAAATTCACAGCCACCGAAAACACCTGCCGCTACTCCGGCGGCGCCTTCGAGCTTTATCAGAGAATCCGACACGATATACGGTCTGTTGTGTCCGGCATTTGAGTAGGTCAGACTGCCGGTCTTGGGATCGAACACTGCCGCAAAGGTAGTGATGAACAGCCTTTTGGGGTTCTGCGCGCGGAGGGTGTTATTGTACACGGAAAGGATCTTTGCCGGTGAAAGGTCAGCCGCCGCAAGCTGACGGAGCAAGGTGATAGCGCACGACATAAACAGCGCGGCGGAAATACCCTTGCCCGACACATCCGCTACGGCTATAAACACTCTGCCGTCGTCCAGCACATGATATTCGTACAGGTCGCCGCCGACGTTCTTTGCAGCGTGCATACAGGCGTTTATGCGTATTTTATCATTCTCATACAGATTTGGCTTGAGCAGTCCTGTCTGGATGGAGCGTGCAATGTCGAGCTCAGCCTCCTGAGTATGCTTTTCCTTGTTGAGCCTGTCTATGTCGGTAATGTAGTTGTCGATCTCCTCAGCCATTGTGTTAAAGGATCGCGACATTTCGGCGAGCTCGTCCTTACCCTTGACTTCAAGCTTGACAAAGCCCTTTTCACGGTCGGAAACAAAGCTTTTCATTCTTCCGCTGATCTTCTTTATGGGACCGTTGATCCTGAAATGAAGGATCAGGAAGATCGCCGATATTATAATAAATACATGTATGAGGTTATCCAGCGCAGTCCAGATGAACCTCTCTCTGAATACCTCATTCACCTTGGATAACGACATTTCCGCGCCTATAATGATTTTTTTGTCCGGCTCCTTTAAGGTTCCTTTGTCATAATCATAAAGCTTTTTGACAGGCATATAGTAAATCAGCGTTTCGTCGAACTGATTCTTCTCGCGGATGACCTTGCCGTAGTCGCCGCCGTTTACGGCTTCTATCTCGTCGTCGGTCAGCGTTCCCTTAACGACAACTCCGGGGTAACGCGTTTTTTTGGCATCCTCCGACGCGTTCTCGCCAAAGCCTATCGCAAGGTATTTTTCCGACCTCGTTTCCACATCCGGCTCTACGGCGAAGATATATGTTACTCCGATCATCTCGCATATGTCGCTGAAATCATCGCTGAAATCCCAATAGGTCGGATCATTTTTGTTGCTGTCGGGATTATAATATCTGAACATCTCAGAGGCGACCTCTGCCGCTCTCTTAGTTGCTTTTGTGCATGTTTCATAGCTGTCCATATAAACGGAATGATATACCACATAAACCTCAACCAGTTCAAGGACAAGTACTATAGGAATAATTATCAGCGCCAGTTTAAAAAATATGGATTTTCTCATAAGGCAACCTCGATTATATTTTCTGACTTCTATTGTACACTAAACCAAGCCGTAATTGCAAGACTTTTGTGGTAAAGAATCATAGTTTTTTACTGCATTTTTGGATATTCATATGCAAAACACCTTGATTATTTTGACATATCAAAACATGAATCAAAAATACGTGGTATTGGGTAAGACAGCTTAGCAATATTGGTTCAAGAGGCAAAATAAAAACAAAGGATAAATAAAAGGGTTTACAATTTCGCTTTTGTGTGGTAAAATTTTAATGTATGAAAACTTTTACCCGCAGGAGGAATTCACTTGAATTCAAAATTAAAGAACAACGCGACGGACTTTTTGTTCGACGCTATACTGTCACTGAAAAATAAAGAGGAATGTTACCGCTTTTTTGAGGACTTGTGCACCAGCGCGGAGCTTAAAGCAATGTCTCAGCGACTGGTGGTAGCAAAAATGCTCACCGAAAAAAAGGTGTACACCGAAATAGTCAAGGAGACCGGAGCCTCCACAGCTACTATCAGCCGCGTAAAACGCGCTTTGTTTGACAACGACACCTACGGCTATACGCTTGTACTTGATAACCTCGCAGAGCAAGAGGAAGAGTGATGGACTCGTACCGCTCTTTTGCGTCGTTTTACGACGAGCTTATGGAGGACGCGCGCTACAGCGACCGCTGCGAGCATTTTTTGGAGCTGCTCAAAAGGCACTGCCATGAGTGCGGACGCACGCTTGACTTAGCTTGCGGCACGGGCAGCTTCACCTTGGAGCTGCGCAGGCGCGGCGTGGATGTGTTCGGAGTTGACGGCAGTGTGGAGATGCTCAGTGAGGCAATGCAAAAGTGCTTGGCTGAGGGCGAGCATGTTTTGTTTGTCAATCAGCAGATGCAGGAGCTTGAGCTTGCCGCTCCCGTAGATACCTGCGTGTGTACGCTTGACAGCCTTAATCATATAACCGACGTTGAGGAGCTCAGGCGGACGTTTGAGGGCGTGGCGCGGTATTTGAACAGCGGCGGCTTGTTTGTGTTTGACGTAAACACCGTGTATAAGCACAGGCAGGTGCTGGGCAATAACGCGTTTGTGCTGGAAAACGAGCATGTGTTCTGCGCGTGGCAAAATACGCTTGCCGAGGACGACGTTGTGGAAATCGACCTCGACTTTTTTGAAGAGCAGGAGGACGGCGCGTACGCGCGTTACTCCGAAAGCTTTGCCGAGCGCGCCTACAGCGACGCGCAGCTTAGGGAGCTGTTGGAGTCAGCCGGCTTTACCGTGGAGGCGGTCTACGGAGATTTGAGCTTTGACGCGCCTAAGCCCGACGAACAGAGAGTTATTTATGTAGCCCGAAAGGAAGAAATAAATGGATAAGATCATACGCTGCATCACCTCGGACGGCGCGGTAATGGCTTCCGCCATCGACGCGTCCGATATAGTATTTACCGCAAAAAAACTGCACAACCTCAGCCGCAGCGCAACGGCGGCGCTGGGCAGACTGCTGTGCGCAACGTCCATCATGGGCAACATGCTAAAGCAGAAGAACGCGATAATAAACCTGCGCGTGCTCGGCGACGGAGAGATGGGAGCGGTTGTCGCGGTTGGCGACAGCAGCGGAAACGTGCGCGGTTATGTGGAAAATCCGCAGGTCGAAACCGCGTATTATAACAGCGGAAAAATCAATGTTGCTCAGGCTGTGGGCAAAAACGGCACCCTAAGCGTTATGCGCGACTACGGCTCCGGCGACCCTTACATCGGTCAGGTCGAGCTTGTCAGCGGAGAGATCGCCGAGGATATCGCCAACTATTACGCCACCAGCGAGCAGGTTCCTACCGTTTGCGCTTTGGGCGTGCTGGTAGATAAGGAGGACGGCGAGGTAATGCTCGCGGGCGGACTGCTTATTCAGCTGCTTCCGGGAGCAGACGAGGAAGCTATCGAAAAGCTCGAGCAAAACGTTGCGCAACTTGACCCCGTCACCACCATGCTTGCCAAGGGCATGAGCATTTTGGATATATGCAAAACAGCCTTGCAGGGCTTTGAGGTCGAGGTGCTCGACGAAAACCCCGTCAATTACGTTTGCGGCTGCTCGCGTGAAAAGCTGGAGCGCTATTTCATGACGATGAGCGACGACGATATCCGCTCCATGGCGGACGAAAAGGGCGAGGCAGAGGCTGTGTGCCAGTTCTGTAACAAGAAGTATGTTTTCAGCAAAGACGACCTTGAACGCCTGATCGCCGAAAAAAACGCATAATAATCGGGTTTCTGCGACACTCGGAAAAAATTTCATTTTTTTGAAAAAAAGTGTTGACATTTTGAGCGTGTTGTGGTATCATATTTCTTGTCGCTGAGAGATACGGCGAAGCGAAACGCGATAGCGGCGAAGCGACAAAGGCAATGGGAGCATAGCTCAGCTGGGAGAGCATCTGCCTTACAAGCAGAGGGTCATAGGTTCGAGCCCTATTGTTCCCACCAATGGCCCGGTAGTTCAGTTGGTTAGAACGCTAGCCTGTCACGCTAGAGGTCGACGGTTCGAGCCCGTTCCGGGTCGCCATATTTGCCTCTGTAGCTCAGTCGGTAGAGCAGGGGACTGAAAATCCCCGTGTCGATGGTTCGATTCCGTCCGGAGGCACCAAATA
>CAMHCD010000064.1 GCA_946183545.1 uncultured Clostridia bacterium | reverse complement strand
TACTCTGTAGTAGGGAGCCTTCTTGGAGCCCATTCTTCTAAGTCTGATTTTTACTGCCATAATTTACACCTCTATAAAAATTTTAAATATATTTTCACCAATAATAATTGGGTGAATTACATACCAAACGGATTGCCGCCGCCGTCCATGCCGTCCATCGGCGGCATACCGCCTAAGCCGGGCAGCATTTTGCCGAATTTGCGCTTGCCTTTTTTGCCCTTGCCGCCCTTCATCTGCTTGATCATCTTCTGCATCTGGTGCAGCTGCTTGATCAGGCGGTTTACTTCCTCAACGCTTCTGCCGGAGCCTGCGGCGATACGGCGTTTGCGCGAGGGATTAAGTATATCGGGATTGCTGCGCTCCTCCGGGGTCATGGAAAGGATTATAGCCTGAAGCCAGTCGATTTGACGGTCGTTTATATCAACGTCGTCCAGCTGCTTTCCAACGCCCGGGATCTTGGACAGGATGCCCTTGAGCGGTCCCATTTTCTTGATTTGCTCAAACTGATCGTTAAGGTCGTTGAAGTCCATGCGGTTGGACATCAGCTTTTCAGCCATTTCCTCGGCTTTTTTCTGGTCAAGCTTGCTTTCGGCTTCCTCGATCAGCGTCAGCACGTCGCCCATGCCCAAAATACGGCTTGCCATACGGTCGGGGTGGAATACCTCAAGGTCTCCGAGCTTTTCGCCCGTACCGGCAAACTTTATCGGCTTGCCCGTAACCGCCTTGACCGACAGCGCGGCGCCGCCGCGGGTGTCGCCGTCGAGCTTTGTTAGGATAACGCCCGTGACCTCCAACTGTTCGTTAAAGGTCTTAGCGACGTTTACTGCGTCCTGACCCGTCATGGAGTCGATAACAAGCAATATCTCGTCGGGATTGACCTCAGCTTTGATGTCGCTGAGCTCGTTCATCAGCTTTTCGTCAATGTGCAGACGACCGGCGGTATCAAGAATAACTACGTCGTTGCCGTAGTCCTTGGCGTGTGCTATAGCTTTTTTTGCTATCTTGACGGGGTTTTCCGTTCCCATCTCAAACACAGGCGCTCCGGCTTTTTCGCCGACCACCTTCAACTGGTCAATAGCCGCCGGGCGGTAGATATCGCAGGCAACGAGAAGAGGTCTGCGGTTTTGCTTTTCGCGCAGCATCTTTGCGAGCTTTGCGGAATGAGTGGTTTTACCCGAGCCCTGCAAGCCGCACATCATAATGACTGTGGGGGGCTTTGAGGCAAATTCCAGCCTCTCGTTTTCGCCGCCCATCAGATTAGTCAGCTCTTCGTCTACGATTTTGATTACCATCTGCGCCGGCGTCAGGCTTTCCATAACGTCCTGACCTACCGCGCGTTCGGTAACGGTTTTGGTAAAATCCTTGGCAACCTTATAGTTAACGTCAGCTTCAAGCAGCGCCAGTCTTACCTCGCGCATTGCCTCCTTAACGTCGTTTTCATTAAGCTTGCCCTTGTTTTTCAGTTTTTTAAACGCATTGCTTAGTTTGTCCGAAAGTCCTTCAAATGCCATATGAATTCCTCTTATTCCTTCAAGCTGTCAGCGTTTTGCTCAATTGACCGCGCAATGCGTTTAACATCGGGGTCATCCGAGCTGCTGTAAATTGTTTTTGCCGCGGCGGATATCTGCGTCAGCCCTTCCTCAAGCTGTTGGAACCGCTTTAAGAGTCCGAGCTTTTCTTCAAATGAGAACAGCTGCTTTTCGCACCGCTTTATTCGGTCGCGCACACCCTGGCGGGTAATGCCGGTTTGCTCGGCTATTTCCGCAAGCGACAAATCGTCGTTGTAGTAGTAGTCTGTCATCTCTCTGCCGGATTCCGACAGAAGTTGTCCGTAAAAATCAAGCAGCAGTGACACCTGCATATTTTTTTCCATGCTTGCAGCTCCTTGCTGTGTTAAGAAAAAAACTTTACACTTACCTGAGCTATTATAGCGAATCAAACCCCGTTTGTCAAGTCTTTTATAAAATAAACTATAACGACCGAAAAAAACAATAGATATAGTTTTTTTAAATCCGTTACCGAATATGGAAATTTGTTGCATTTATACTTTTTTGTCTATGACGCAAGCAAAACACATAAACTTAGGGTGGCTTTATTTAAATAAATATTGCTTTAACATATGAATATCCACAAACAGATTCTCTAAAAAACCGTGTGATTGGTCGGAATTAACAAAAATGTGAAAAACATATAAAAATTAAAAAAATTACAAGAAATTTCTAATAAATTGTGGTATAATATACAAAGCCTGAGTTTATAACGGAACTCAAAAATCAAAAAACAGGAGTCAATGCTTACGGAACAAGTTATAAATATTGACAGAATGGAAAACGCCGTCGCGCTTTTCGGCAGCTTCGATCAGAACATCCGCCTTATTGAAAAGGAGTTCGGTGTTCGGGTCACCTGCCGCGACAGCGAGTTAAAAATGGAAGGCGACGCCGAGGGCGTAATGAAAGCGCATATGGTTGTGGACAGTCTGCTGCAGCTAATCACCCGTGGCGAAGCGCTTTCCGAGCAAAACATACGCTACTGCATTTCGCTTGTCAACGAAGGCAGCGAGGATAAAATAGAGCAGCTTGCGGGCGACTGTATCTGCATTACCGCCAAGGGCAAGCCGATAAAGCCCAAAACCATCGGGCAAAAACGCTACTGCAATCTTATTTCAAAAAACACCGTGACCATCGGGGTCGGTCCCGCGGGAACCGGTAAAACATATTTAGCCGTAGCAATGGCGGTAACAGCGTTTAGAAGCAAGCAGGTCAACCGTATAATCCTTACGCGACCCGCTGTGGAAGCAGGGGAAAAATTAGGATTCCTGCCCGGAGATCTGCAAAGCAAGGTGGACCCGTACCTGCGGCCGCTTTACGACGCGCTTTTCGATATGCTCGGCGCGGAAACATATCAAAAATATGTGGAGCGCGGCAATATTGAGGTCGCGCCGCTTGCGTACATGCGCGGACGCACGCTCGACGACAGCTTCATTATTTTGGACGAGGCGCAGAATACCACGGGTGAGCAGATGAAAATGTTCCTGACTCGTTTGGGCTTCAATTCAAAAATGGTTATCACCGGCGACATTACCCAAATCGACTTGCCAAAGGGTGCCAAAAGCGGCTTAAAAGACTGCATCAGGATATTGAAAAACATTGACGGGATAGGCAGCTGTACCTTTGACGCAAAGGATGTAGTGCGTCACAAGCTGGTGCAGGATATCATCAAGGCATATGCCAAATACGAAAACGCAAAATAATTCAAAACAATATAAAAATAAAACGGCTGTTTGCCGTGTTACAAGGGGTGTTTAAAATGGCTGATAAAATCAGAGTCATCATTACCAACAAGCAAAAGACAGTTAAAATTCCTACGGGTATCCGTATGCTCGTGCGCAGATGCTGCAACGCTGTGCTTCAGCTCGAGCATTTTGAAGGACCTGCAGAAATCAGCGTGACATTTACCGATAACGCAGGCATAAAGGAGCTTAACAAACAGTATCGCGATAAGGATATCGAAACCGATGTGCTGTCTTTCCCGATGGGAGAAAACGGCGTGTATGATATCGACCGCGAAACCGGCGCCAAAATCTTGGGCGATGTTGTCATTTCCGTAGAGAAGGCGCGCGACCAGGCGGAGCTTTACGGTCATTCTTTCCAGCGCGAGATCGGTTATCTTACCGCGCACAGCGTACTTCATCTTTTGGGCTATGACCATGTAGAAAAGCTCGAAAAGGTAAGAATGAGAGAAAAGGAAGAGCTTATCATGGAACAGTTGGGTTTGCCTGCTTCCTCAAGTTACATCCCCGACAAAGTTTAAGGCATGAAGCAACTCAAAAGCTTTGGCTACGCGCTGCGAGGCATCGGTACTGCTGTCTGCACGGAGGCGCATTTGCGGTTCCATCTGGTGGCGGCGGTTTATGTACTTGTGTTTGCCTGCTTCTATCACTTTTCGCCCGCGCAAACGGCTATTTTGTATATGCTGATAGGGCTGGTGATCGCAGCCGAGCTGATCAATACCGCGTTAGAGAATATCTGCGACTTAGTCACACGCGAACAGCATCCGCTTATCCGCGCCGCAAAGGATATGGCGGCGGGGGCAGTGCTGGCTATTTCTGTCGCGGCGGCGGCGGTAGCATGCGTGTTTTTCCTCGATTTCAAGGTAATAGGGGAGATCTTCACCTATTTTGCTGCTCATCCGCTCAGCTTGGCGGGACTTGCTGTTTCTGCAGCCGCGGCGGTGATCTTCGTGTGGAAGGGACCGTCGGGTATTAAACGTCTGCTGACAAAAAACAAATAACTGCAAGAGGCGAATTTGTATTTGCCTCTTTTTTTGTTTTATGCTATAATCGGTATAAGAACATGTTATTGATAACGAGGTGTCCTTATGAATGATAATCCAAATGCCAAATCCGCCTTTGTTGCCATCGTCGGCAAGCCGAACGTGGGCAAAAGCTCCATCCTCAACCGCCTGTTGGGTCAAAAGGTTGCAATCGTTTCCAGCAAGCCGCAGACCACGCGCAACCGTATCACCGGTGTGCTGACTCAGGGCGACTATCAACTTGTGTTTTTCGATACACCCGGCATGCATAAGCCCAAAAACTCACTGGGCAAATACATGGTGCGCTCCGTCAGTGAATCAGTCGGCGGAGTAGACTGCTGTATGCTGGTGGTAGAGGCAGGCAAGGAGCCGTCTCCGGCAGACCTGACCCTTATGGAGCGCTTTACGGCTATGGATATGCCCGCGATACTCGCCATCAATAAAATCGATATGCTAAAGGAGAAGGACGCGCTGATGAAGCAGATACTGACCTACTCCAACCTGTATGATTTTGACGCGATAGTGCCTGTAAGCGCTCAGGACGGCAGCGGCTTGAACGATTTGCTCGACGAGCTCAAAAAGCAGGCGTCCGAGGGCGGTCACTTTTTTGACGAAGATACCCTCACCGACCAACCTGAGCGCGTGATCGTGGCGGAGATTATCCGCGAAAAGATACTGCGCCTCTGCGACAAGGAGATTCCCCACGGCACCGCCGTGGTTATTGAAAAAATGAAAACCCGTCCAAACGGCATTTTGGATATCGACGCTACCATTTATTGCGAACGTGAAACGCACAAACGCATAATCATCGGCAAAAACGGAGCGATGCTGAAAAAAATCAGCACCTATGCCCGTCAGGATATTGAACGTTTTTTTGACTGCAAGGTATTTTTGCAGACGTGGATCAAGGTCAAAGAGGACTGGCGCAACCGCGCCCAGCTGGTGCGCAATTTCGGATACGACGAGAAAAATTTTGATTGATAAAGTGTTATATGTCATCTCGGTTGAAAAAATGCACCCGTAGGGTTCGGTCTTGACCGAACCGAGAATGAGCGCGGACGGTTTGTTCCCAACCACGTAACGATCAAGACCGTTTCGTACAAATTAGTACTGTCGACAAAGTGAAATGAAAAAACGCACCTGTAGGGTTCGGTCTTGACCGAACCGAGAATGAGCGCGGATGGTTTGTTCCCAACCACGGAACGATCAAGACCGTTCCCTGCGAATTAGCGTATCCACCAATTTATGATTAGATCGGGAGTCAAAAATGGATTATCCGCAACGGAAACGAACTCGACTACAAAGCTTTGATTATTCAACCGATGGATATTACTTTGTAACTATCTGTACAAAGAACAAAGAAAAGCTTTTCGGATATATACCCGATGTAACTGAGAATAAGGTGATTTACTCGGATGTCGGCAGATTGGTTGAAAGGCATATCCAGCAGATTGGCAACCATTACCAAAACGTACAAATAGATAAATATGTCGTAATGCCCAATCATATTCACATGATTGTTATTATAGGCTGTAGTCTACAGGGTGCAGAAAGTAATCCAAATCTTTCCGATGTTATTGGATTATTTAAATCCGGCGTGTCTCGTGAATTAAAGAGAAAAGTCTGGCAAGCATCGTTTCATGATCATATTATCAGGACTCAACGATCGTATGAACGCATTTGGAATTATATTGACGTTAATCCGTTAGTTTGGAATAAAGACATATTTTTTTGCTAACAGTACGTTTCTTCACATATTATAAAATGTTCTGTGGGGTTCGGTCTTGACCAACCCGATGATGAGCGTGGAACGTTTTGTTCCCAACCACGGAACGGTCAAGACCGTTCCCTACAAGAATAGGCTAATATATTCACAAATGCCAAATATTACACTAAATATTCTCCGTTCAAATCAAAACAATACCCATGGAGGTGTTTTGATGGACGAATGGAACATGTGGTCGGTGTTTTTGACAACGGGCAGTGTGCTCGATTACATCCGATACAAAAGCATACAGAACAGCAAAAACACGGGTGCGGATACCGTCATCAGGGAGGTCTCCGATGAAATTCCAAACGAACGGACTGATTCTCAAAGAAATGAATATCGGTGAGCAGGACAAGCTTGTGCATGTGCTCACCAAATCCCACGGCGTGATGAAAGCGTTTGTAAAGGGAGCAAAAAACATCAAGAGCCAAAAGTGCGCTCCCTCTTCGCTGTTGTCTTATTCCCGGCTCACCTTTTACAAGGGTCGGGACAGCTACATAATCGGCGACGCTCGAACACTGCACATTTTCTCAAAGCTTCGCTCCGACGTAAAGAAGATGTGTTTGGCGCAGTATTTTTGCGAGCTCGCGCTTACTATCTGTCCGCAGGAGCAGCCTGCCGAGGCGTTTTTGAGCCTGATACTCAACTCGCTGCATCTGCTGTCAGAGGGTACCCGCCCCGCAAATTTGATCAAACCCTGCTTGGAAATGCGCATGACCGCTATGGCAGGCTATATGCCCGACCTGCGCATGTGCGATATCTGCGGAGAATATACCGCTCCTGTCATGTATTTTTTGCCGCACAAGGGCACGCTGGAATGTGCTTCCTGCCATAAAGCGACTGCAGACGGAGCCATTCCGCTTACCGACGCGGCGCTTCATGCCCTGAGGCATACGGTTTATGCGGACGACGACAAGCTGTTTTCGTTTGCCCTGTCCGATGAAGGGCTCGGCATGCTCAATCAGGCAAGCGAAAGCTACCTTAAATACCGGTTTGAAAAGGACTTTAAGACACTTGTTTTTTATAAAACGATAATTTAACTCTAAATTCTCAACTTTAAAAAAGGTTATATTATGAACAGACATTACAAAACCTTAGAACTTGATAAAATACTCGAAAAGCTCGCCGCGCTTACTCATATGGACGCGGCAAAGGAAGCAGCGCTTGCGCTGGAGCCGCAGTTTGACTTGGAAAAAGCGCAGAAGCTGCTTAAGCAGACCGACGACGCGCTGGCGCTCAGCGGTCGTTTCGGCGCTCCGTCCTTCGGCGGCGCGTCAAATTGCGCAGGCAATCTGCGCCGCGCGCAGGCAGGCGGCTGTCTGACGACCGGCGAGCTGCTCAAAATCGCTCGCACGCTGCACATCATCCGCACCGTCAAGGAGTGGCACTCCCGATTTGCATCGGTGGAGACCACGCTCGACGGCTATTTCAGCGGCTTGATCTCCAACAAGTATTTGGAGGATAAGATCAATTCCGCTATTCTCAGCGAGGACGAGATCTCCGACAAGGCAAGCCCTGCGCTGTCCGACATCCGCAGAAAAATACGCACGGCATCCTCAAAGGCGCGCGAGGTACTGGACAAGATAATCCACAGCTCCAGCTACATAAAATATTTGCAGGAGGCTATCGTCACTCAGCGCGACGGCAGGTATGTTGTGCCGGTCAAAAGCGAGTGCCGAAACAACGTGCCCGGATTGGTGCACGACACCTCGTCCAGCGGACAGACGGTATTCATTGAGCCGATGGGCGTTGTGCAGGCAAACAACGACATCAAGCTGCTGCGCGGCAAGGAAGAGGAGGAGATCGAGCGAATCCTATTTGAGTTGTCCGCCGAGGCAGGCGACTTTGCCGACACCATAATCCGCAGCTATCAAAACTTGGCGACGCTCAACCTGATCTTTGCCAAGGCGGAGCTTGCGTATCAGATGCGGGCTTCACTGCCTAAGCTCAACGACCGCGGCGTTATCAACCTAAAGCAGGCGCGCCATCCGCTTATCTCAAAGGATAAGGTCGTCCCGGTGGATATCCGCTTAGGCGGAGAATTTGACACGCTGGTTATCACGGGACCGAACACGGGAGGTAAAACCGTCACGTTAAAAACACTGGGACTGCTCACCTTAATGTCTATGTGCGGTCTGCTTGTTCCCTGCGCGGACAACAGCGAGCTGAGCATTTTCCGCCGCGTGCTGGTGGATATCGGCGACGAGCAGAGCATTGAGCAGAGCCTAAGTACCTTTTCGGCGCATATGACCAATATCATTCAAATAATTAAGCTTGCCAACGCAGGCTCACTCTGCCTGATAGACGAATTGGGCGCCGGCACAGACCCGGTTGAGGGCGCGGCGCTTGCTATCGCGATATTGGAAAAGCTCCGCGACAAGCACGCCAAAATCGCGTCCACCACCCACTATGCGGAGCTCAAGGAATTTGCCCTGCGTACCGAGGGTGTGGAAAACGGCAGCTGTGAATTTGACGTGGCTACCCTGCGCCCCACATATCGATTGCTTATCGGCGTTCCCGGAAAGAGTAACGCCTTTGCCATCTCGCGCCGTTTAGGGCTTGACGAGGATGTCGTAGAACGAGCCGGTCAGCTCGTTTCGGGCGAAAGCCGTCAGTTTGAGGACGTGGTGGAGAAGCTCGAAAAGCAGCGCCAAAGCTTAGAAAGACAAGTCGAAAACGCCAACCGCCTTACCGCCAAGGCGAACACGGAAAAGCAAAAGGCGGAAAACGAGCTCAAACGCGCCAAGGCGGACGCGGAGCGGGAGATCGAGCGCGCCAAGGAAGAAGCGCAGCGAATAGTTTCAAGAACCCGTGCTCAGGCTGACGCGCTCGTTGAGGAAATGGAAAAGGCGCGCCGTGAAAAGGAGATGTCCGCCGAAGATCGCGCAAAGCTGCGCCGCAGCATCAGCCAAATGGAGGCTCACGCCGATCCGGTAAAAATCAAGGAGACTCCTGCCGAGGAATACAAGCTGCCTCGTCCGCTCAAAGTCGGCGACGAGGTGCTCATATATGATATCGACAAAAACGCCACAGTGCTTGCGCCGCCAAACAAGGAGGGCGTGGTGTTGGTGCAGGCAGGCATCATCAAAACGCGCGTGGATATCAAAAACCTGCGCCTGCTCAAAAGTCAGCTAAAGCCCAATAAGCCTAAGTTTTCAAGCACGCGCAACGTGCCGAGCCGGGTAGAGGTTCGCCCCGAAACCGAGGTGGATGTGCGCGGCGAAACCGCCTTTGACGCTATTCAAATCGTAGACAAGGCTATCGACAACGCAGTGCTGTCGGGTGTCAGCAAGCTGACCGTCATCCACGGCAAGGGTACAGGCATTCTGCGCCGCGAAATAAATAATCATTTGCGTACCCATAAGGCAGTCAAAAGCAAGCGCCTCGGAACCTTCGGCGAGGGTGAGGACGGCGTAACTATAGTAGAGTTGAAATAGCATATCTGAAAGAATATGGTGACAGTATGAAAAAACAATACTTGGAATCCGGCAAAATAGTGGGGACCCACGGTATAAAAGGCGAGGTTCGCATCGACCCGTGGTGCGATTCACCGCAGTTTTTAGCGGCGTTCGACAAGCTGTACCTTGACGACAGGGGAGAGCGATTCATAGAGGTCAAAAGCCGCCCTCATAAAAATATAACCCTAAGCAAAATCAAAGGTATCGACAACATCGACGACGCGCAGCGGCTTCGCGGTAAGGTGGTGTACATCAACCGCGACGACATCGAGCTCGGCGACGGCGTAAACTTTGTGCAGGATCTTATAGGGCTTGCCGTTATAGACGCAGACACGCAGCAGCAGTACGGAGTTATTTCCGACGTGCTGCGAACAGGAGCAAACGACGTATATGAAATAACGGACGATAACGGAAAAAAGTATCTTGCTCCGGTAATTGACGACGTTATAACAGAGCGCAATATCGACGAGGGCTTTGTACTGATCCGTCCTATGAAAGGAATATTTGACGATGCGGATTGATATTATCACCCTTTTTCCCGAAATGTTCGCTCCCGTTCTCGGCGACAGCATCATAGGCAGGGCTCAGGCAAGCGGTGCGGTTGAGATCCACACCCACCAGCTTCGAGATTTTGCTTTTGACAAACACCGCAGGGTGGATGACACGCCCTACGGCGGCGGAATGGGTATGCTGATGAAGGCGGAGCCGATCGCTTTGTGCTTTGAGCATATTTGCGAGGAAACCGGCACGCGTCCGCATTTTGTCTATATGTCGCCGCAGGGCAAGACACTGCGTCAGCAGCGCCTGCGCGAAATGAGCGATATCCCAAACATTTGTATTCTCTGCGGTCACTACGAGGGTGTTGACCAGCGTCTGCTTGACAGCATGATCGACGAGGAGATCTCCATAGGCGACTATGTGCTGACAGGCGGCGAGATCCCTGCAATGGTCTTTACCGACGCGCTGTGCCGCATGGTGCCGGGAGTGCTCACCAACAACGAGTGCTTTACCGAGGAG
>CAMHCD010000063.1 GCA_946183545.1 uncultured Clostridia bacterium | reverse complement strand
AGTAGTCTGGCGACGGGCTGTGAAAATAGGAAGATGCCAACACTCGATAGTGAGTGTTTTTTTGTTTTTTATTGGTTTTTACTCGTTAACAGCTCACTCCGGGACTGGACAATATGATATCTGTGTGTTATTCTATAATAGAGAGCTTTTTTATTGATTTAGATATTCGATTACCGGAAGACATGATTTAGTGTTTTAGGAGACCGGAGCATGAAAAAGATTGTTATTATCGTCAATGTGATTATTATGACTGCCATATTGAGTTTTGTTGTTCTTTATTCCAGATTTGAACGCACAGATTCTTATTTAAGGCAAACTGAACACTTTGAGAATATAACGGTCACCATGGAGCACGTGACCGAGAATTATTTAGAAGGCGAACAGAGAATTTGCGATGTATGGGCGCGTTATATCAACAATAGGTCCATGACTATGAAAGAGGCAACTGATTATATTCGTTCCTCGCATGTACTTGCAAACACTTCGGCTCATCTGATTTCTCTTGATACGCTTACAGGTATGTCAACACGCCCGAAACAAGGTACTGATGACCACTATGATGTATCCTATAATCGGATAGATCTTCTGGAAAATGTAGATTGGATCAATGAGATCGGAGAGTCGATCAATGTTTCCCGTGCTTATACAAACCCGATGAACGGTGAACAATCACTCGCTTTCTGTGACAAGGTTACGCTGAAAACTACGGATGGTGAACGATCCGAGGATGCTGTCCTCCTGCGAGTTATCCCCATCTCGGTGCTTGAGCAGAAATGGGTTTATCCGCAGGAAGAATTTGCAAATGCTGAGCTCTCCATGATCGACTCCAACGGTGACTATATCCTCAAAGGAAACAGCTTTAAGAACTCCAATTTCTTTGAATTCTACAAATCTTATAATTCAACAGATCCCACGTCATCGAAGAGATTGTTCGACAATATAACCTCATCGACCGGCTCAGCTTCAATGCTCAACTCACACGGGCAGGAATGTATAGTTGCCTTTACTCCCCTTACCGACACTGTCGGGTGGACGCTGCTCGGTCTTGTGCCGTCGGAGGATCTTAATTTGGGTATAGAAAACTGGCTGTTGATCGGTGTGGTTTCTGCCGGTTTGTTGATTCTGTTCCTTTTGGATCTGTTCTATATGCTTAATTTAAACAAGCGCCTACAGGTCACGGCTAAGGAAGCGGAATCCGCAAATAAAGCGAAAACCGATTTCCTCTCTACCATGTCACATGATATTCGCACGCCCATGAATGCCATCATCGGTCTTACTACTATCGCCGAGAACAATCTCGGAGACGTTGAGTCAACAGGGGAAAGCCTTAGGAAAATCAGACTTGCTGGCAATCACCTGCTGACGTTGATCAATGATATTTTGGATATATCTAAGGTGGAAAGCGGAAAGCTTAAATTGAGTCCACTGACGTTTTCCGTTGTTGAAACGGTCGAAAATCTCATAAATATTTCGCAGCCGATGATCAAGGAAAAGAATATTGATTTCAGCTTTCATATTAATCATATGGAAAAGGAATACCTGTATACAGACCAGCTTCGTTTGAATCAGATCTATATCAATATCCTCTCCAACGCTATCAAATACACGGAACCGAGCGGCCGCGTGAGCGTAGAATTAAGTGAGAAAGAGAGCGACATACCCGGCTGCATACAGCTTACCTATGTTGTAGCCGATACGGGTATCGGTATGAGCCCTGAATTCATGGAAACCATGTATCAGCCCTTTTCGCGTCAGATAGACAGCCGTGTCAACAGCATTCAGGGAACCGGTCTCGGACTGGCGATTACAAAGCAGATGGTCGAACTGATCGGCGGAGTGATCGAATGTCAAAGCGAGCAGGGCGTGGGTACTACCTTTACTGTTGTTTTGGATATTCCTATAGCTGACAGACAGCTTGATAATTTGCAGCTTGAACCAATCGAAGTTTTAGTTGTTGACGACGACGAGAGCACGCTCAGGACGGCGGTTGACACCCTCGAAGCTCTCGGCGTTTCGGCGGATCGTGCGCAAAGCGGTTCGGAAGCGATCGGAATGATCGAGCACGGGCATCTTTCGGGACAGGATTTCAAGGTGGTAATCGTTGATTGGAAAATGCCTGATACAGACGGTATCGATACGATCAAAAAAATCAGAGCTATGACAGGAATAAAGATCCCATATTTACTTATTTCCGCATATGACTGGTCTGATATAGAGGATAAGGCAAAAGAGGCGGGCGCAAACGGCTTTATCAGAAAACCGTTTTTCCGTTCCACACTCTATGATAAGATCAACGCTTTGATCGGTAATAAATCCGGGTCACGAGAGCCGGAGGATGATTATTCCGACCTGAAAGGGATGCATATCCTTATAGCCGAGGATAATGACATCAACTGGGAAATCATATCCGGTATTCTTGATATGTTCGGGATCATTACCGACCGAGCGGAAAACGGACGAGTCTGCGTTGATATGATCAGCAGCGCGGCAGAGGGAAGCTATGATCTTATCTTTATGGATGTTCAGATGCCGGAGATGAACGGACTTGACGCGACAAGAGCTATCCGTAAGTTAGAGGACCCATGGGCTTCCTCAATACCGATCGTGGCAATGACGGCAGACGCATTCTCCGAAAACGTAGCAAATTGTTTGAATGCAGGTATGGACGGGCATATTGCCAAGCCCGTTGATATAAAATTAGTGATCAAAGAAATCCGAAGAATCAATGAAAGAAGGGAATAATCATGAAAAAAACGATGTCTGTTTTTTTAGCGGCGCTGATGATTTTGGGGCTGGCTGCATGCGGCTCAGAGAAACAGGAAGCTAAGAAAGAGGATGGCTTTAAACCGTCCCTTGACAGTTCAACCAAATGTCAAATCACAGTTGCGGGAGGTTATGACAACTTTGAGGCACTGGAAACCGAATTTGAGCAGTTCAACAAGTATTACCCAAATGCTGAAATGAAGTACACGAAGGTTGACGATTATAATAATATGATCGGCACGGTTTTGAACGGAAACGATGCCCCCGACATATACGTCAATTACTCATGGATGTACGGTCGGGAGCAGTATAAATCATCTATAGATCATGCCGAGGATCTGTCCAATCCCTCGTTGAAGCTTGATCGGGACTGTATCCGCAGCAATATCATCCTGAATACGGACGACGGTTCGCTTCCGATGCTACCCGTTTTTTCAAACACTTACGGTATGCTTGTAAACAGCGATCTTTTCAAAAAAGAAGGACTTAGCGTCCCTACTACTTATAGTGAGTTGGTTAAGGTGTGCAAAGCCTTTCGTGAGAAGGGTTATAAAAACCCGCTGATGGGCTTTACTAATGAGGAGACGACCTCGCTCTTTACCTTGACGATTTATCCGTTCTTCTGCGGTACGGTAGCGGATGACAAAGAGGCAGTCAAAAAGCTCAACGCTCTTGAAAAATCAGCAGGCGAGTATATGCGCCCTTCGCTTGAGAAGATCGAGCAGTTTATAAAAGACTGCGATGTGGATCTTGATGCCTGCTCAAAGATCGAAAATAACTATGAAGCCGTGATCCTGCGCTTCTTTGAAGGCGATGTACCTATGATGACCTGCTCGGGAGACACCGTCTCCGGAACAAAGAAGAGGGAGAGCCAATCCGAGAAGTTTATCGCTAATCCCTTCTCATACGCCTTTGCTCCTGTTCCTATGTCGGACGATGGCGCTAACTTCCTTGATATGCCGAATTTGCAGTTCTCTGTCAACAAAGACAGTAAGAGTTTAAATATGGCAAACGAATTTATGCGTTTCCTGATCACATCACAGGAACTGAACAAGATGGCGCATAATAAGGGGCTTATGTCACCCACTAAGGATCTGTCATTTAACAGCATGTATGCGGCGTTTGGAAAAGTTCCGAAATCCGGAATCGTATCACCGGAGGAAATCGGCTTGACGGATGACGCAGTCATACAGTTAAGACAGGCGGTTTATGGGGTAGGAACAGGTGCAATGACCATAGACAAGGCAATCGCAGGCTTCGGCACGTTTACCCAATGAACAAGCTGATTTAACGAGATTTTACAATACATACTCAGTTTAGAGAGGTGTCTGATTTGTCTTTTGATTATAAAAAAGAATACAAAGAATTCTATATGCCTTCAAGGAAACCAACAATAATTAATGTGCCTCCGATGAATTATATCGCAGTGCGCGGTCAAGGCGACCCTAATACAGAAGGCGGCGAGTATAAACAGTCAATAGGTTTGCTTTATGGGATAGCATACACAATAAAAATGAGTAAAAACGGAAACCGCTGGATAGAAGGCTTTTTTGATTATGTTGTGCCTCCGCTTGAAGGGCTTTGGTGGCAGGACGGTGTTCAGGGCGTTGACTATTCTCATAAAGAGGATTTCAAATGGATCTCTCTTATACGTACTCCCGACTTCGTTACAAAAGCAGATTTTGACTGGGCATTGAATGAGGCTGCCAATAAGAAAAAAACCGACTTTTCAAAGGTTGAATTCTTAACTTACGACGAGGGATTATGTGTTCAGTGTTTGCATATCGGCAGTTACGATAGCGAGTCTGCAACCATACAACTCATGCATGAGTTTATGGAGAAAGAAGGATATGCACTTGATATTTCCGAAAAGAGATTTCATCACGAAATATATCTATCTGATCCAAGACGTGTTGCTCCCGAAAAATTGAAAACAGTAATCAGAAATCCGATAGTTGCGCTGTGAGTTTTGATTTATCAAAATGTTTTTGATAGCTAACAAAGAGAAATAGCCAGTGAAGAAAATGAAACGAATCATCTGCTGCTATTAAAATTGAATACACGAAAATAAAACATCAATCGACTGCTGAGCCGGTTGGTGTTTTTTTATTTTGTAAATTATGACAAGGCAGCCAATATGTTTATTGCATTTTCGAGCATGTTGTGATATACTATCAACTGATATAGTAATATCATTGCAACTGATTCCGATACATTGGAGGTGAGCAAGTTGCAGGACATGATCAAACGCATTATTGAGGCTGATAACCAGGCTAAGGCGCTTGAGGAGGAAAACCGAAAGTCTGCCGAATTGCAAAAACAAAAAATCGAGGAAGATGCAGCGGCGATCTACCAAAAATACATGGATGACGCTAAGGCGGAGATCGAAAAAAGCGACGCTTATATCGAGAAGCGGACGGAACGGAAGCTTATGGATATAGAGGCAAAGCACGAATCCGCTCTTATCAAGCTCAAGTCGGACTACGAACAGAACCGTGAAAGATGGGTCGACGAGATCGTCGGTCGCGTAGTCGGCTGATAAGGATGAAGGAGGTGATAGCATGTCCGCCACATCCTACGCTGTTTCGGCAAAGGCGAGAGCAAAATACGGCAAGTTTCTTACAGACAAGGATTACGCCAATATTCTGGCGTGTCAAAGCGTTGCCGAGGTGATGGTATATTTGAAGTCACACACGCATTTTGCACCCGTATTGTCCGAAGTCAATGAGCGCGACGTGCACAGAGGAAGGCTGGAATTGCTCCTGCGTCAGTATCTGTTTAATGAATTCGATATGCTCTGCCGCTACGATTCAAACGTAAGCACCGGTTTTTCTCGCTATGTTGTCGAGAAAACCGAGGTTGAACAGATCGTTCGTTTTTTGATACTGCTCAACGCAAACTCCACAGAGAAGTTTATTTTTCAGTTTCCGGCGTTTCTTTCCAAACATACTGAGATTGACGTTAACAGGCTCGCAAACGCACAAGATTACAGTGAGTTTTTAGATGCGCTGCAAAAAACTACTTACTATGATATTCTGAAAATATTTAAGCCCGATGAAAAGGGTCAGCTTCCGGTTTCGGAAATCGAAAACACTTTGTATGCGCATGTTTTTAAGCATATGCTCGAGCTGATACGCAAAAAGACAAAGGGCAGCGAGCGACAGGAATTGCTGACAATGTTCAGGACAATAAACGATTACAATATTTTTTCCCGAATACTTCGGTTGAAAAAATACTATAAGCTGCCGCCGAATGTCATCAAAAGCAGTATTCTGCTTGATAATTGCAGTCTCAGCCCAAAGCTGATCGACCGTATGTGCGAGGCGGATAGCTCGGCAGAGGTATTCAAAATAATGCAGAGCACCGGCAGCGGCAGACTGATAGGCAAGATCGGCTATAACTACGCGGGAGATATTAGCCCCCGCGTGCAATATAAAGTAGCAAAAAAGAACATCCGTTTTTCGAGCAATCCGTCGGTAGTGATGGTGTCGTTTATGTTCCTTTCAGAAACCGAGCTGATGAACGTCATCAGCCTGATCGAGGGCATACGCTATCAGCTCGATCCCAAAATAATACAGTCGCTGATTATTCGTTGACTGGTAACAAGAGGTGAATTTGATTTGGCAGTATCATCAATGCAGGCCGTGAACGTCATTGGATTAATGAATCATATCGATGAGGTAATAACGGTACTTGGTGAATCGGGTGTGTTTCATCCCGATGAGGTCAGCAACTTTTATTCTGACCTAAAGGAGTTTACTCACCTGCAAACAAAAAACAGCTATGCCGAGCCTCTTACGAATCTCAAATCCGCGCTTAATCAGACCAAGCGTAATTTTCCGCTTGCCGACGTAAGCGATTTCAGTCCATCGATCGAGGAGCTGGAGAGCTTTTCCGCAACGACAACAGCGGAAATCGACACACTCATCGCAAGCAAGGTGGACGCCGAGGCTAAGCTTGAAGCCGCAAAGCATGATCTTAGCATAGCGGAGCACTTTGCCGGCCTTGACGTAGAGATTCAAAAGGTTTTGCAAATGAAGTACATGAAGGCGCGTTTTGGCAGACTTCCAAAGGACAGCGTCAAAAAGTTAGAGGCGTACAAGGATACCGAATACGTTGATTTTGCCGTGTGTACCGTTGACAAAACGCATAGCTGGGGCGTGTATTTTGCGCCGAAGGAGAACGTAGAGGAGATCGACAAGATCTTTGAGGGACTGTTCTTTGAGCCCACCGAGCTTGTGGGCGAGGACGAGACCCCCGGTGAAAAAATAGAAGGCTACAAAAAGGAGATCCCTCTGCTGGAGCAGAAGGCAAAGGAAGCGCAGCAAAAGCTTGACCGTTATCTTGACGATAACAATGAGCAGATCACGCGCTATTTGTCCAAGCTCGAGGAACTGTACCTTTACGCAGGCATCCGCAGCAAGGCGCTGCAGCACAATAACAGCTTTATTATTGTGGGCTGGGTCCCGTCGGAAAACAAAAAGCAGCTGCAGCGTCGGTTAAAGAAAATCAGGAGCGTTGAGCTTGATTTTTCGCCGGCAAAGGACGAAATGGACAAGCGTCCGCCCGTCAAGCTTAAAAACTGCTTTTTTGCCCGTCCGTTTGAGTTCTACACCGAAATGTACGGTGTACCGAACTACAACGAGATCGACCCGACGTTTTTCATTGCGATCACTTACATCGTGATATTCGGTATAATGTTCGCCGATATAGGACAGGGCGTTTGCCTGTCGATCATAGGTATACTCATGTGGAAGCTCAAGGGCATGAAAATCGGCAAGATTTTAGCTCCCTGCGGCATCTCATCCGTTATATTCGGTACCGTTTTCGGCAGTGTGTTCGGCTTTGAGCATGTGCTCGACCAGCTGTATTACGCCATGGGCTTCAACGGAAAGCCAATCGAAGTCATGACTTCAAAGTCAATTATCTCGATCCTGCTGGCAGCGGTGGCTATCGGCGTGCTTCTTGTGATCACCGCCATGTGTCTTAATGTTTACAGTTCGTTTAAGCAGGGGCACATCGGTCACGCGCTTTTCAGCGCCAACGGAGTTGCGGGAATCATTTTTTATTCCTCGCTTATTTTCGGAATGGTATGTGAGCTGTTCCTGAATATCAGAATATTGACCCTTCCGTATATTTTGGGACTCATTGTTCTTCCGTTCCTGCTGATTTTCTTTAAGGAGCCGCTCGACGGCTTGATCTCACGCAGTCCCGACTGGAAGCCCGAAAGCTGGGGCGGATACATTATGGAGCATCTCATAGAGTCGATCATGGTGCTGCTCGAATACGTCACCAACACAGTAAGCTTTTTGCGTGTAGGCGCTTTTGTATTGGTGCACGCCGGTATGATGATGGTCGTGTTTGTGCTTGCAGACACAGCAGGTCCTGTGGCTTACTGGCCGATCGTTATTTTCGGCAACGCGTTCGTAATGGTGCTTGAGGCTCTGCTCGTATCTATCCAGGTACTGCGTTTGGAGTATTACGAAATGTTCAGCCGTTTTTACTCGGGAGAGGGAAGACCCTTTGAACCCGTAAGAATAATCAATGATTAATTTTTGGAGGTTTTATTATGTTTTTATTCAATTGTGTTATGTTAGCTGTACCCGTTATTTTCCTTGTAGCTTCCGCAATCATTGCCGTGAAGATGTTTGAAAGAGGAAGAAGTAAAAAGCAGACCGTGCTTATGCAGATCTTCTCATTTGCCGCTGTTTTCGCAATCTGCATGATCTGCCCGATCGTTGCAAACGCTGCTACCGGCGAGGCAGCCGCATCTTCATCCACGCTTGCCGACGGTCTTTCCTATATCGGCGCGGCGCTCTCCACAGGTTTCGCCTGCATCGGCGGCGGCATCGCTGTTGGTAATGCGGCTCCTGCTGCTATCGGCGCAACCAGTGAAGACCCCAAGGCATTCGGTAAGGCTATCATCTTTGTTGTATTGGGCGAAGGTATCGCTATCTACGGCATGCTGGTTTCCATTCTGCTTATCTTTGCAAAGCAATAAGGAAAACAAGCTTCATAAAGGATCAATAGTATGAAATTCTTTTTGATTAGTGATAACGTTGACACCAAAATGGGCATGCGTTTTGCCGGCATTGACGGCGTTGTTGTTCACGAGGAGGAAGAGGTCAGACGCGAGCTGTCGCTTGCTATGGAGCGCGAGGATATAGCTGTGATCTTGATGACGGAAAAACTTGTTTCCCTGTGTCCCGACATGATATACGACCTAAAGCTCAACCGAAAAAAACCGCTGATCGTTGAGATCCCCGACCGTCACGGCAACGGCAGAACAAAAGACAGTATCACAAAATACGTTCAGGACGCCATTGGCGTAAAACTGTGATGTTATCACGGAAAGAAGGAACGATATGGCAAAAAATAAAACCGATAATTTTCTGAAGGCGATCAGGAAGTACGCTAACGCGCAGAAAAACGCCATGCGCGGCGAGGTAAAGCAGCTTAAAACAGAGCGTTTGAAGGAAGCCGAGGAAAAGGCGAAGTATGACAGCGAGCAGCTCAAAAAGCAAAAGCTCACCGAAATATACAACCGCAGAACCGCTAAGCTTGCCAAAAAGACGCAGGACTGTCAAAGGGCGCTCTTTGTGGAAAGAGCCTCCATGACTGAGAACATCTTTGCCGACGCTGAAAAAAAGCTCGTCGATTTTACGCAAACGGATGCTTATTACGAAAAACTCAAACAGAGCGCGCAAGAGATCGCGGAGCTGTTTGACGGCAAAAACTGCGTGCTTTACTTAAACGGACGTGACCTTGACCACGCTCAGGAGCTTGCCGCGTTGTTCGGCGGCAGCGCTGAGGTCAAGGAGGATAAGACAATTAAAATCGGAGGCATTAAGGGCTATTGCGCCGACATGGGTATTATTGCCGACGAAACCCTCGACAGCAAACTGGACGCTCAGCGCGAGTGGTTTGTCGAGAACGCCACCCTCTCCGTATTGTGAACCTTCCTAACCGAAAGAGATGAATGAATATGAATAATAATGTAATATACGGCATTAACGGTCCCGTTGTCACCGTAAAAGATACCGACAGCTTTGAAATGATGGAGATGGTTCATGTCGGCAAACAGAATCTCGTTGGCGAGGTCATCGGTATAACCGACAAGCTCACCACCATTCAGGTGTACGAGGAGACCACGGGATTAAAGCCGGGCGACCCCGTAACCGGTACGGGCGCACCGATGAACGTTTTGCTGGGACCCGGTATCATAGACAATATTTTTGACGGAATCGAACGACCGCTTAAGGCTATTGAGGAGCAGTTCGGCGCGTTTATCAACAGAGGCGCTGCGGTGTCCTCGCTTGATCCCGACAGGCTTTGGTCGGTTACCGTGACCGTTAAAGCGGGCGATAAACTTGAAGGCGGCATGATATATGCTACCCTGCCCGAAACTCCCGTGATCGAGCACCGTCTTATGGTGCCTCCAGAGCTTTCGGGCGTGGTAAAAAGCGTTAAGCCCGACGGCGAGTACAAGCTGTTTGATACCGTCGCTGTTTTAGAAGATGAGCTCGGCGAGGAGCATGAGCTTACTCTTTGTCAGCAATGGCCTATCAGAACCTCTCGTCCCGTAAAGAACAGGCTCACGCCCTCTATTCCGCTTATCACGGGACAGCGCGTTATGGATACGCTGTTTCCCATTGCAAAGGGAGGTACTGCGGCTATTCCAGGCGGCTTCGGCACCGGCAAGACAATGAACCAGCACCAGCTCGCAAAATGGTGCGACGCGGATATCATCATCTACGTAGGCTGCGGAGAGCGCGGCAACGAGATGAGCCAGGTGCTCGACGAGTTCTCCGAGCTGATCGACC
>CAMHCD010000062.1 GCA_946183545.1 uncultured Clostridia bacterium | reverse complement strand
TCAAGGAATATCTTGTGCATATTATTAAAATAATTAGAAATTTTATGTTTATTATCACAAATTGGCGGAATTGTCATCAATCCCTTTATCGAAATATGCGGTAATTGAGCTATCTGACACAGTAATTCCTCTAATTCTTCCTCAAACACGCCGCTTTTGTTCTCTTCCCTGCCTATATTGACCTCTACCAAAATATCGGTTTTTTTACCGAGTTTTTCGGATTGACGGTTGATTTCCTTTGCAAGCTTTAATGAATCGACCGACTGGATAAGATCGACCTTATCAACTATCTGGCGCACCTTATTGCTTTGCAAGTGTCCGATAAATTGCAGGGAACAGTTTGTCAAATCATAATCTTCGTATTTTGACAGAAGCTCCTGGACTCTGTTTTCTCCGATATGATCCAGACCGAGGGAAATTGCATGATTTATGACCGGAGCCTCTACTGTCTTTGTGGCTGCAAGGAATGTGATGTCCTCTCTTTTTTTACCGACCTTCTGCGCAGCCTCCGCTATACGTTCGTCGATCAGTCTATAGTTATACTCAACGTCACGCAATAACTTTTCCGTCATATAAGTCGTCCCCTTTTACAATTATTTTATCATAGAGCGATATGGTTTCGCCGTTAAACAGCAGGCTCGGATCCGGTTCGGTATCGCAGATAACATAGTCCTCGTCAGCGTAAATGATAGAGATTTGCTTGAACTGGACCTCGCTGCCGTAAAGCACATAAACGCCCTGAACTTTTTTCTTTTCCTTGTGAGCTTTACCGTTGTCGTCAACAGTTGTTTTGGTAACATAGTCATCGTGAACGGCTCGCTTTGTAACTCGAAGCCCGGTATATGTACCTAAACCGATTTCGATCGGCTCCTGCCTTGCTTCAAGAATACCGTTATCCATGTAATCGCAGCGCAAAACAACAAGCGCCTTACCGCTTTTTGCATCCTTAGCTATACGGTAGATTTTTGCGGGGATCGGCTCAGTGGTCGCCTCCTCAAACAGAACGGTTACAGCACTGTCCCATATATTAAGCCGTGACGCTTCATCGGCGGAAACCTCGCAGGCAACATACCAATTGACATTGCTAATGATTTTTCCCGCGATATTTGTGGGAATACTGCCTTTTTTGATTTCCTTTAAGTCGGACAAATGCATTTTTGATATGTCTTTATACGGATACGCATTTTCATATCCGTCGCAAAACTCGGTGAAGTACCCTGCCTTAGGTGCGGAGATAATATCTACACTATCGCCTGCCGAGCTTTTAAGCTTTTCGGATTCCGCCTTAAGCTCCGAAATCTTTTTATTGAAGTTTGATACCTTGCCTGTATACAGCTGACGCTGGTTTATGGCGGTCAGCATATTATCCGAATCGGTAAAGCAGGCGTTAACATCATTTTTATTTGTATTGTGAAGGTAGTTGATCAGACTGTTTTTGATATTGTTATTTATGATATCGATATTTAATGCGCCTGCAACGTTATTTTTTTGAATGGATTCCAGCGCCTTTACATCCTTATCCATATTATCAGCGCGGGTATTACGAACCGCATCGGTTTCGTTGGTATAAACCTTGGCGATCTCTCCTTCGGCATTAACGGTATCGCCGTTTGCGCAGGAGTATGATAATATACCGTTCGTGTCTTTTTTTACAATGACTTCATCACGCAGGATAAAACCGTTGGAATAGATCGTATCGGTTACAGTTGCACGCACTGCGTTTTCGGTGGGATACATATTAAAATGTGAGCTTAACAAAAGATAAGCTACGTAAATCAGCGCTAATATGGTAAGCGCAGCAACAAGAATTCGTTTAAACAGTAATTTATCCATAAAACAATCCTTTATTGATTATCTGAACGGCTTGATTATATAATTCTTCATAAGAATTATATTCATCTATATACAGCCAGTTAATGTCTTTATCTCGTTTAAACCATGTGATTTGCCGCTTGGCATATCGTCTGGTTTCGCGTTTTAACTTTTCTATACATTCCTCATATGTCTTTTCGCCGTTGATATAAGGAGCAAGCTCCTTGTAGCCGATAGCCTTTACAGACGTAATACTTAGCGATCTACTAAGCACCTGTCGGGCTTCTTCCTCCAAACCGAGGCTAAGCATCAAATCAACACGGCGATTTATTCTGTCATACAGCTTTTCACGGTCAAGAAAATTGAGTCCGAGCTTTACAGCGCGATACGGGCTTTCTTCCAAACGGGAATCCGCGATCTGACGGGTAATGGTGACGCCTGTCGTGCGGTAAAACTCAATGGCGCGGATTATGCGCTTGGGATTTCGTTCAACGCTAAGGCGTTCAAATGAATCCGGGTCAATTCTTTTCAATTCCTCCAACAGAACATCTAAACCCTGTTCTCGATAAACATGCCACAGCTTTTCTGATTCTTCCTCGTTGCGGACTTCATCATTAAACCGCACATGGTTAAGCAGAGAGTCAACATACAGCCCCGTGCCGCCTACAATGATCGGAAGCTTTCCGCGGCTCGTGATATCCCTGATACAAGCGGAGGCGTCCTCAACAAACTTAGCAACGGAATAAGTACCGTCAGGCGGAAGGAAATCAATTAAATGATGAACGACGCCGTCCATTTCCTCCGCGGTTGGTTTAGCTGTTGCGATCTGCATTCCCTGATAGATCTGCATTGAATCCGCGGAGATGATCTCAGCGTTGAAATGCTTTGCCAAATCGACTCCCAGTTTTGTTTTGCCTGAGGCGGTAGGACCGACAAGCGACACAACGTCTATTAAATTGCTCAAATTATCACGCCCTGCCAAACTGTTTTTCAATTTCGCTTTTTTTCATCATTATGCAGATCGGTCTGCCGTGAGGACAGTAACGTATATCGGGGTTTTCCTCTAATACTTTAACAATTTCTATCAGCTCTGCCGCCGTGCTTTTATTGCCTGCTTTGATTGCGGAACGGCAAGCTACATTGTGATAAAACCAGTCCATTTTATCGGTAAAAATATCGTTCTTGCCAACGGCGATATGATCCGCCATTTCCGCAATGCAGTCCTCAACCTCGGACGCGTCGATGTACTGCGGAGCGCTGCGTACCAATACGGTGCTGTTGCCGAAATTCTCTACTTCAAATGAGCAGGCGGCAAAAAGCTCTAAATTGTTGATTGCCGCGTCATATTCAGATTTGCCCAGCGTTACCGCAACCGGCTGCAGCAACAACTGCGTGGAGGCTCCTGCTTTTTCTGCTTTCAGCTGCTCATACAGTATTCGCTCGTGCGCGGCATGCTTATCTATAAGCATCATTTCCCTGCGGTTCTTTTCTACTATGATATAGGTATCAAACAACTCCCCAATGTACCGCAGCTCGTCGGCGCTTTCAATAAGCGTCGGCTGAGAGTTTTGCTTAGGCAACACAGTTACCTCCTCGTGAACGGGAGTAACAGGAACAGGTGCCGGTATAGGCTTTGGAGGTTCTTCGATTATTTTTTCTTCTTGCTTTGAACTGCCCGAATCTAACGGACTGTCAAAATCGGAAACCGATAATGATCCCAAGGGCTTGGGATCCGCCGGAGCTTTTCGTATTGCAGGCTTCACATCCAAGTCGAGCATATCAAAAGGATTGGGGTTATCCTTTTTTTGCGGTTTTGGATATGTTTTTGGTTGTTCCGCCTTTTTGAATACAGCCTCTGCGTTTTGAAATGGGCTGAATTTGCGAATATCATTAAACGCGGTGTTATTCTTGAAAACCGCCTGCTTTTTGCTGTCGTGCTCCAGCAGCGAGGATTTGACGGCGTGATACACAGTGTCAAAAACAGGACGCTCGTTTATAAACCGCACCTCGATTTTTGCCGGATGCACGTTAACATCGACGATCTCATAAGGTAAACTAAGATTAAGCACGCATGCCGGGAACTTGCCTACCATAATAGAGCCCTTATACGCTTCCTCCAGCGCCGCCATTGCGGTTCGGGATTTAACATATCTTCCGTTGATAAAGAAGTTTTGCATATTGCGCGTTGCGCGAGCGTGCACTGGCTTGGAAATATATCCGGATACGGAAATAGCGTCAAGCTTATAATCAACGGGAATAAGACCGTTTGCAAATTCTCTGCCGAAAACAGCATAAATCGCGGATTTTAATTTGCCGTCGCCGTAGGATTTAAGCGCCTGCTTGCCGTCCTTGATATATGTAAAGGCGATTTCGGGATGTGATAATGCTGTTTTATCAATTATACCAGATACCGCATTACCTTCGGAAACATCTTTTTTTAAAAACTTAGCTCTTGCCGGGATGTTATAAAATAAATCTCTGATAACAAAGGTGGTGCCGACAGGACAACCGGCGTCGTCAAAGCTCTGCTCTTCCCCGCCGTCTATCTCATAAGCGGTACCGATAGGCTCGATTTGGTGACGAGTGATCAGTTGCAGCTTTGATACCGCGCAGATAGATGCCAGCGCCTCGCCGCGGAAACCGAGCGTTGCGATGCGATCCAGATCATTTTCCTTCTGAACCTTGCTGGTAGCGTGGCGTAAAAAGGCGGTTCTGACATCGTCGCGCATAATTCCGCAACCGTCGTCGGTAACACGCATAAAAGTAGTACCGCCGTTTTTGATTTCAATGGTTATATGCTTTGCTCCCGCGTCAATAGCGTTTTCAACCAATTCCTTGATAACGGATGCGGGGCGTTCAACTACTTCTCCGGCTGCGATCAACTCGGCAACATGCTTGTCAAGCACATTGATTACTCCCATTGTGTCACCGCCTTTCTGTCTATAAATTAAGTGCTAAATCATATTTTTCAATTCGTAAAGAAGATTCATTGCTTCTATCGGAGTAAGCGTGTTGAGGTCTACGCTTTGAATTTTTTCGATTACAGGGCTGTTAGCCGCTCCGAGCAGCGAAAGCTGCGGCTCGTCGTCAACTACCGGATTTGTATGAGTCTGTTCGGATTTGCCGCCTTCAAGCTCCGCTAAGATTTGTTTAGCGCGGTTAATGATAGCGTTCGGTACTCCGGCAAGCTTGGCAACTTCAATACCATAGCTGTCGTCCGCTCCTCCGGGAACGATACGACGAAGGAAGGTGATATCGTCTCCGCGCTTTTTTACCGCTATATTGTAGTTCTTTACGCCGTCGAGCAAGTCCTCCATAACAGTCAGCTCATGATAGTGAGTGGCAAATAAGGTCTTTGCGCCGAGCTTCTTTTTATCGGCACAGTATTCCAGAACAGCACGAGCTATACTCATACCGTCAAAGGTAGACGTTCCTCTGCCGATCTCATCAAGGATCAGCAGACTTCTCGAGGTGGCGTTTTTCACGATATTGGCGACTTCGTTCATCTCTACCATAAAAGTGGACTGTCCCGAGGCTAAATCATCCGACGCGCCTACACGGGTGAATATGCTGTCAACAATACCGATTTTTGCATATGACGCAGGAACAAAGCTTCCCATCTGCGCAAGCAATACTATCAAAGCGATTTGACGCATATAGGTCGACTTACCAGCCATATTGGGACCTGTAATGATCGCCACGCGGTCGCCCTTAGAATCAAGGTTAACGTCGTTAGGAACAAAAGGAGCGTCTTTTAAAAGCGCCTCTACGACCGGATGTCGTGAATCCTTGATGATGATAGCAGATGACTGATCGACCTCCGGACGTACATAACGGTTATCCGCCGCAACGTTTGCAAAGGATGTCAATACATCAAGTGTAGCTATTGCTTTGGCGGTCTTTTGGATGCGCTCCAGATTGTCGGCAACAGTCATCCTCACGCTGTCAAATGCAGCATACTCCATAGCGACTGAGCGATCCTTAGCTCCGAGTATGCGAGACTCCACATCTTTTAGATCGGGAGTGATATAACGCTCGCAGTTTGTAAGCGTTTGCTTGCGGATATATGTATCGGGAACCTGTGATTTATAGGAGTTTGTTACCTCAATATAGTATCCAAACACCTTATTATAGCCAACCTTAAGCTTGGGTATACCTGTTTTTTCGCGCTGCTCCGCTTCGATTTGAGCCAAAATGGTTTTGGCGTTATTCATGTCAGAGTTAACTACGTCGAGCTCGGGGTCATAACCCCGTTTTATCATACCGCCTTCACGCACGGAAAACGGCGGCTCTTCTACAATAGCTTTATCGATGAGCTCGTGAATATCCTCGAGCAGATCCATGTTCTTTATAATGCGTTTTAGATGAGAGGATTGACAATCGACGAGCAGCTCCGCCAATACCGGAAGGTTAGTGATAGCGGCGCACAGTGAGCGTAAATCGCGCGCATTGGCAGAACCGTAAACGATCCGCGTCATCAGACGCTCTATATCAAAAATACCGACAAGGTTTTCGGTGATATCCATCCGCAGCATATTGTCATTAACGAGTTCCTCAACTGCGGATTGGCGGTTATTGATCGTAGAAATATTCATCAGCGGATGTTCAAGCCACGAGCGTATCAAACGCTTTCCCATTGCGGTTTTGGTCTTGTCGATGACCCACAACAGAGAACCGCGTTTTTCCTTGGAAAGCATTGTCTGAGTCAGTTCAAGATTGCGCTGGGTGTTAAAGTCAAGGCGCATATACTGGCTCTCGCTGTACAATTCAATGTGACTTATCCGCTCCAGACCGGTCATCTGGGTTTCTTTTAAATAGTTTAACAAGGCGCCTATCACACTGATAGCAACGGGCTTATCATCAATGACCGATGATTCGCTGCCGAAATGTTTATCCACGGTTTTTTTGCAAAGCGCAAAACCAAACTTGCTATCCTCGAGCATTTCTACGCCTGCTGAAAGCTTTGTTTTTATAAAGGACGGGAGCGATTTGATTTTAACGATATCGCCGCCGAGCAAAATTTCTCGGGGGTTATAGCTTGAAAGCTGGTTGATAAGGATATTGACGGACTCTTTTCCGCTGATAACGGTAGCGTATAATTCTCCTGTAGAAATATCGCAGAAGCAAAGTCCGATATCTCCGCCGTCGGAGAACATACAACATATATAGTTATTCTTACCCTCTTCAAGCATGCTTTGTTCCATTACCGTACCGGGGGTAATAACACGGATAATGTCGCGCTTGACGAGTCCCTTAGCCGCCTTTGGATCCTCTGTTTGCTCGCAGATTGCAACCTTGTAGCCCTTGGCTACCAATCGCGCGATATAACCCTCGCAGCTATGGAAAGGTACGCCGCACATGGGCGCGCGTTCCTCTTGACCGCAATCGCGTCCTGTAAGTGTGAGCTCCAGTTCCCTTGAGGCGATTTTTGCGTCCTCATAAAACATCTCGTAGAAATCTCCAAGACGGTAAAACAGGATGCAGTCCTTGTTTTCTTCCTTGATTTTAAAATACTGCTTCATCATTGGAGATAACTCCGCCATTTGTCTCACACCTTTCTATAGAATACTGTTATCCGATCAGCCGCAGCCGCCGCATGTGCTGCAGCTTCCGCTGCAATTTTCTGCATAATCGGCTATTGATGGGTCAATGCCGTCTGCGGACTGCTGAACGATAGCCTGAATACGGTTTAAAACCTTATCAAAGGCTTCCTTTGCTTCGTTATAAGCGATCATGTGTTCATTAGACATGATCTCAGAATAAACCTCACGCATTTCCATATTGAGCTTTGAGAGCTTGTCCGCATCTCTGTCCTTTTTTGAGGCTTCGTCGTTGATTTCCATTCTTTTAGCGTTGAATGCGCCGATCGCCTTTTGCAGTTCCATGTCGGCGTCAGCCTCTGACTGCACCTTGTGCAGGTTGATATATGACTCTTCTTTTTGAATAGCTCTGCCTAATTCTCTTGCCTGTTCAATGATATCCATTTTTATTCCTCCTAAATCAGCTCGCCTTTAAGAATCCAGTTGCGGGCTTTTGTGATTTTAACATTTTGAAATGTACCGATCAAGTCGGCTTTTCCCGGTAATTCTACAATTATATTACCGCTTGTACGCGCATTTAATTCGCCTGTTTTTTCCTTTACGCTTTCTATAAGCACGCGCTCGGTTTGTCCTACCATGGAAGAGCAGCGCTTAGCCGCGATCTCCTCCTGAACGTCGAGCAGCTCTTGGAACCACTTTGATTTTTCGGCGGCAGGTATAGGATCATCCATTTCGGCGGCAGGTGTTCCCTTGCGCGGTGAATAGATGAAGGTAAACAATGAAGTAAATTCGACCTCGCGTATCAGCGAAAGCGTTTCCTTAAAGTCCTCGTAGGTTTCACCGGGAAAGCCTACGATAATGTCGCTCGTTAAAGAAAGTCCGTCGATCTTTTCTTTAGCGTATCGGATTATATCAAGATACTTTTTGCGGTCATAATGACGGTTCATCGCTTTTAATATCCTGTCCGAGCCGCTTTGAAACGGCAGGTGAAGGTGCTTGCTGATGTGTGCTCCGTTTGCAATAACGTCAATAAGCTCCTTGGAGCAGTCCTTTGGGTGCGAGGTCATAAACCGCAGCCAATAGTCGCCGTCCATGCTGTCGATCTCAGACAGCAATTGCGCAAAGCTGACAGGCTGTTCAAGCGTCTTACCGTATGAGTTGACGTTTTGCCCCAACAGAGTTATATCCTTATAGCCCTGCTCTATTATCTGGCGGGCTTCGCCGAGGATGATATCCCTGTCACGGCTGCGTTCCCTGCCGCGTACATAAGGCACTATACAATAGGTGCAGAAGTTATTGCATCCGTACATAATAGGCAGCCAGCCTTTGAAATCACCGTCACGGCGCACGGGAAAGCCCTCGTACAGCTTGTTGTCATCATTACCGCGTTCAAACACGCGCTTGCCGTTTACCAAAGAATTGTACATCAGCTCGGGAAAATGTTGCAGTGAATGAGTTCCGAAAACAAGTCCGACAAACGGAAAGCTGTTATAAATGCGGTTGGCAATATGCTCCTGCTCCATCATACATCCGCAAAGAGCAATAAGAATCTGAGGATGCTTACGCTTAAGGTTTTTAAGCGCTCCGACATTGCCGAATACTCTGTCCTCTGCATGCTCACGTACAGCGCAGGTGTTGAACAAAATAAAATCAGCATCGTCGGGAGTGTCGGTAAAATCAAAACCCGACTGTTTAAGCATTCCTTTTATTTTTTCGCTGTCTGCAACATTCTGCTGACATCCGTAGGTTCTTATGTAAGCAAGAGGTGTTTCACCACGCTTGCGAATCTCCATTATTTCAGCGATGAGCTTCATGTACTCTAACTGTATTTCCGGCAGTTTTTCAGCCTTGATTACCGTAGCTGCCAAGCGAACGCCTCCTTACCCATTTTAATTTAACTTATTTAGTATAACACAAAACATTTTTTATTTCAATATATTAATGCTCAATATTTTGATTTTTTGGCTGATACAACGCATAACAGCCACCATATGTTGTGGGGATCTGCCCTACAACGACCGATTGTGCCAGTTCATAATCGGTATCGAATACGATCTCTTTGTCGTAATCGACCGACGCGGTAACGATTTTTGAAGTGACGACCAGCTTGATGTGGTGTATCGTTTGGTTTATTCCGGCGTTTTCAAAGCTGTTTTCTATGCGCGCGTCAAAGCTCCCAGTTAAGCAGAATGTCAGCGGTATTTGCGGACCGGAGTTGGACAGCAAAGTCAACCCGGTAAACGCGCCTAACGGGACCTTCATTTTGCTGTGCTTGATTTTTACTACCTCATCCTGAGCAGCTTTGATGATTCGTTCTTTGATAATGTTTATTTTTACTGAATCGGTTTCGATCGACTGAACACTGCCGTTTTTGTCACGGGATAGTTTTACCAAATCGCCATAGCTTAGATCCAGCTTCGTCAGCTCACGCTCCACTGCTCCGCTGACTGCTTCGGTCGTTATACGCTGTGCGAAATTAGGCAGATAGCTTTTGCCGAAAACAGCCGCTTTTTTCTCAAAGCAGTGTACAAGCGTACATAGTATGATCAAAAATACAACTAAAACCCAAAAGCCTCTGCGCATCCAAAACCGTTTTTTACGGGCTCGGTAAAGCAAAAAAACACCCCTTGTACAGAGTATACAAGGGGCGCCGATGTGTGATTATTCGGTTGTTTATCGTATTATTCAGCGTCGCAGCCTTTGCAGCCTTCGCAATCTGCGTCGCAGTCAACGATATCATCGTCGTCAAACAAACCCGAGAAATCGAACTCCAACAGCTCTCCGCAGTTGGGACATTCGATCTCACCTTCGAGCAATACATCTTCGGACACATTGATCTTTTCGCCGCACGATTCACATGTAACTTCATAAAAAGGATTGTCTTCATCGTCATAATCCTCGAAGTCATCGTCATCATAATAATCGTCGTCGAGATCTTCATCATCAAACAATTCTGACTCAACATCAGCCAGATCCTGATCGATTAAATCAACCTGTTCGCTGAGTTCATCATACAAATCTTCCATGTCGGTAAGGTCATACGCAATATCATCAAGCAAATCTATGACAGCGTTTATAACCTTGACCTCCGCCTTGTTTTCATCAAGCGCAAGACCTTCTGCCAAACCCTTGATATAGGCGATTTTTTCTGTCAAATCCATATAAATACTCCTAATAATTATGCTCTGCCCATGTACTCGCCGGTACGGGTATCGATCTGGATAACCTCACCCTCGTCGATGAACAGCGGCACCTTGATCTCTGCGCCGGTTTCAA
>CAMHCD010000061.1 GCA_946183545.1 uncultured Clostridia bacterium | reverse complement strand
GCAAGCCTGTCCAGCGGATATCTTCGGGATACCGCTCTAATGTCATCGGGACAGAACCCCATGTTGCAGGGTCAAAACCCCAAGTGTTGGAATCGCCGTAGACAAGAATTCTTTTCATTGTAAACCTCCGTGGCTTTTATACTGTTACCAATTCTCATAACGTTGATTTTTATTGACCGCCGCGATTTGCCGCATTTCATGTCCGATATAATCAAATCGCCGATTCTCGGATAAATATAATATTTTGCGCTGTCCTCTTTTCTGTCGTAAGTCGCTTTCCTAACCGTTCCGTACTGAAATATCTCCAGCCATTTCTGCATACTTTTGCGCAAGGGCTTGTTCGCTTCGTCTGCTTCGGCAACCTCTTTGTTGAAGCGTTCGATGTAATCATTGATTTTTTGCAAAACCGCCTTTTTAGTCGTTGAGCAAAAGCTTTTACGTCTTGTCACACCTTGCTCGTCGCGATACCTGACAGCTCCGCCCCAGCGATTGTCATTGCGCTTGTAAACCGTGCCTTTATTAAGCAGCTTTTTCAGTGCCATTTGACCGCCTCTTTTCAAGCACAACATCATACCACAGAAAACCGAAATGTCCAGATAAAACCGGATTTTTCGTAATATATTCTTCTGCGTTGTAAATAGATGTGACCCATTTTGTGTAAAAATAAAAGCAACAATATGGTAGAATGTTTTTTCCCGCCTTTGGAGTGGAGCGTAGCGGAACGGAAAAGGCGGGAAAAAACGGCGGATTAGGCAGAGAGCTTCTCCGCCAAGAGCTGCTTTGCGCTTTTCCATCCAAGAGTTCTCATCCTCTTGCTGTTGCTCCATTCCAAGTGGTCTTTGAGTTTCCTGTTAAAATCCTCTACGCTTGTGAAGGTTTCCCAGTCGTAGAAATATCTCTGATCGTTTCGATGACTTCTTTCTACTTTTCCATTGTGCCAAGGCGTTCTGGGTGGTATCAGCTTATGGTTTATTTTCAATAATTGAAGCGCTTTATCAAAGGGACTTGTTACATCATCACTGATATACTTATAGGTGAATTCTGTGCCGTTATCCGTTTGTATTGTCTGAATTCTAAACGGAAATGCCTTTATCAACATTTTTAGAAATCTTACGCTATTTTCCGGTGTATGCTCCTCAAAGCCGTACACAAACCTCATTCGCGTACATTCATCTATCGCTGTCCACTGATAAAGGTGCTTATTATCGCGCAAAACCTTGCCTCTCAAACAATTAAACGGTACTTCCTTTACATCTATCTGTACCTTTTCGCCCGGTGTCAGCAATTCAGGATACCGTCTGTGTTTTCGGCTTTTCTTCTTTGGTTTCTTCTGTTCTGCTAAACCCATTCTCTTGGCTGCGTATACCATGCCCGAGAAGCTGCGTTTATAGCCTTTCCTGAGCAAATCTGTGTACACGCCATCCCAACCGTAACGCTCATACTTTTTCTTGAACGAATTCTTTATCTGACGTTCTTCTTTAGGAGTATGGCGGTTTGGATGGCTGTGCGGTCTATGTGAGCGCTCTTTGAGTGACTGCCATGTACCGTCATATCTTTTGCACCACCGTTTGACGCTTGAAAGGCTCACTCCGTATCGTCGGCTTGCTTCACTTTTACTTTTTTTGTTTGCATATTTAACTATTGCTTGCTTTTTCATTGCTTCTTGTGTTAAAATGTTCATGAGAAGTACTTCTTTCTACGGTAATGTTTTTGTGGTGAATTCATTATACCATATTTTGAAGTTACTTCTCTTTTTTATTGGTTCATATCATTTTAACACATACAAAAATTCCGCCTTGCATTTGGTAAAAAAGCACAAAACAGCTGCACCTCAACATGAAGCACAGCTGTTGGTTGGGTTATGGAATGCCGTTGACACAAATCACATCCAATGTAGGGGCGACCCTTGCGGTCGCCCGAGGGCTGTGCGCATAGCTTAGGGAGACCGCAAGGGTCTCCCCTACTTTGCAAGCCTATTAAACATCATCCCCAATAAATGTCACATTATCCCAATCTAAATCCCTTGTGCGAAGGGCAGAATTAGTCAGGGGGATCTTTTTGCCTTTTTTAAGGAATAGCGGCACCTCGTTAAGGGCGATTTTTACGTAATGCACGCCTTTTTCAAGCGTCTGCGTTTGCACCCTTGTACCGCTGAGCTTTACAAACGTCATGTCCTCCGGCAGGTAGACCGTCCTGCCTTGGACGTTCTGCTCATAGACGGGCGCGATCATGCACTCGTCGCCGAGCATAAGCTGGGTCTCGCACTCACGGGCGACCGAATCGTCCGGGTAATCGAAGGATAGCGGACGGAAGATCAGGTCGTTCTGCTCGCTCGCTCTTTTGAAGGTGCTGTACAGATACGGAATCAGGCGGTAGCGCACCTCGACGATATCCTTGAAATCCTGCGTGTTCTCAAAGCGATAGCACTCCTGGTCGCGGGTGCCGAGCGCCGAGTGGTTGCGCATGAGCGGCGTGAACACGCCCAGCGCCAAAAAGCGCAGCACCAAGTCGCGTGTGGCGTTTTCGTTGAAGCCGCCCAAGTCCGCGCCGCAGTACAAAAAGCCGCACATGTTGGCTGAGGGCAGCATTTTAAGGTTGAGCAGGATATGGCTCCACCACGAGTGATTGTCGCCGAACCAAATGCCTGCCGTGCGGTGAGCGCCGATGGTTGACGCGCGAGAGAACATAAGTATTTCACCCTCGCCGCAATGCTCGGCAAAGTAATCGCCTGCCGCCTTGGTCATTCCGGCACCGTAAAGGTTATGCACCTTTTGATGGTTAACGAGTTTGCCGTCGATTTGGTGATAGATGGACGCGTAGTCCTCCTGACGGTTTGAAAGCCCCATGAAGGTATCTTTCAGGTTAAAGAACCTGCCCAGATCCAAGTTCTGCCCTTTGAGCGCAGCCGCCTTGTCCAGCGCCTCCTCAATGCCTTTGACGGAATAGAACAGCGCCGGCTCGTTCATGTCGTTCCAAAAGCCGTCGATACCCATGTCGAGCAGGTACTGATACTGCGAGCCGAACCACTGACGCACCTCGGGACGCAAAAAATCCGGGAAGCTGCAAATGCCCGGCCATACGCCCGCCTCAAAGTCCGAGCCGTCAGCCGTTTTGCAGAAGTAACCCTTTTGCTTGCCCTCCTCATACACACGGTAGCCGTCCTCTTTTTTGACGCCCGCGTCGATGATCGGGATAAGGTGGATGCCCTGCCTGCGTTTGTCTTGAACGTAGTTTTTAAAATCGGGAAACGCCGCTTCGCTGATTGTAAAATCCTTGTAGCGCTCCATGTAGTCGATGTCCAGATACACGCAGTCAAGCGGTATCTGCGCGTTGTTGTAGCCGTCGATAACGCTGTCTACAGCCTCGGCGTTGTGGTAGCTCCAGCGGCTTTGCTGATAACCGAACGCCCACAGCGGCGGCACATAGCTTTTGCCTATCGCCTCGCGGAACTGCCGCACGATATCCATAGGCGTGTCCCCCGTTATCATATACAGGTCAAAATCCGTGCCGTCAAGCGTCACGACCGCTTCGTCCGTTTTGGTGTAGCCTATATCCCAGCGGATACGCGCCGGAAAATCCGCAAACACGCCGAACATTTTGCTGCCGCTGAGCATAATAAAGTTATGCGCGGCGTAAAGCGACTGTTTTGTTTCGGTGTGGAACGGGTCGTCGGAGCAGTAGCTCTCGTACACCCAGCCGCGCTTGTTTATTCCGCGCGGCGCTTCACCCAAGCCGTAGACGATATCGTCCGGCTCCATTGTAAAGCGGAAGCAAAACCTGCCGTCCTCTGTTGTATGCGGAAGCGGAAACGCGGCAACGGGCTCGGCTTCAAACTCCATCACCATCGCACCGGTATCTATCGGTTGTCCCGAAGTATATTTATATATCATAAACGCACCTCCTGTTTTACTCAACAATACCATAATCGCGCGCAACAATCAACAGTAATTGAAAAATAGTTTGATAAAACCGTATTTTCGGTTGAATTTACGGTTGGACTGTGGTAAAATAAAAGGGTATATAAATAATCATCCTTGAAAGGGGTTCAATATATGTGCGGAATTTGCGGATTTACCGGCAGCCTTGACAACCGTGACGATGTTTTGCGTCGCATGACCGAAGTGATAACTCACAGAGGTCCCGATTCGGACGGATATTACACCGACGAAAATATCAACATGGGCTTTAGGCGCCTGTCGATCATCGACCTTGAAACGGGTCATCAGCCGATTTTTAACGAGGACAAAACTCTGGTGCTCACCTTTAACGGTGAGATCTACAACTACAAGGATCTGCGCAAGACGCTGATCGAAAAAGGTCACCGCTTTGCCACCGAAGCCGACAGCGAGGTGCTGATACACGGCTTTGAGGAATGGGGCGAGGATATGCTGCCCAAGCTGCGCGGTATGTTCGGCTTTGCCATTTACAACACTCAGGACAAGAGCCTGTTTATTGCGCGCGACTTCTTCGGTATCAAACCGATGCATTACACTCAGATCGACGGCGACTTTGTGTACGCCAGCGAGATCAAGAGTATTTTGGAGCACCCCAAGTTTGTAAAGCGCTTTAACATGCGCGCACTTGACACCTACCTTTCTTACCAGTATGCAGTTCCGCCCGAGACCTTCTTTGAGGACGTTTACTGCCTGCTGCCCGGTCATTATCTGTGGTACAAAAACGGCGACGTAGAAACCACCCGTTACTTTGAGCCGCGGTTCCGTCCGGACGAGACCATGAGCGAGGCTGAGGCTGTTGATAAGATCGAAAAGGTATTTGAGGATTCCGTAAACGCCCACAAGATCGCCGACGTTGAGGTTGGCTGCTTCCTGTCGTCGGGCGTTGACTCAAGCTATGTATCCACCTACTTTGCCGACCAAAAAACCTTTACCGTCGGCTTTGACTACGGCGAAAAATACAACGAAATCAGCTGGGCAAAGGGACTCAGCGAGCAGATCGGCGTGGAGCACCACACTCATTTGATCTCCGGCGAGGAGTTCTGGGACGCGGTGCCTACAGTTCAGTATTACATGGATCAGCCGCTTGCGGACCCAAGCTGTATTGCGCTGTACTTTGTATCGCGCCTGGCGAGCCACTATGTAAAGGTCGTGCTGTCCGGCGAAGGCGCCGACGAGTTGTTTGGCGGCTACACCTGCTACAACGATCCGCGCGTGTTCCGCATGTATCAAAAGATCGTACCGCACTGCATCCGCAAAGCCCTGCGAGCTCTTGCGCGCAAGCTGCCCGACATCAAGGGTCGCGACTATATCATCCGCGCCTGCGATCCGCTGGAGCAGCGTTACATAGGCAACGCGTTTATGTATGATTACAAGGAAAAATGCAATATTTTAAAGGATCCCTCCATCGCCACCGAGCCGCAGCGCTACGCCAGAAAGCACTATTACCGCTGCAGACGTTACGACGACGTTACCAAGATGCAGTATCTTGACATGAACATGTGGATGGTGGGCGATATCCTGCTCAAGGCTGACCGCATGAGTATGGCAAATTCGCTGGAGCTGCGCGTTCCGTTTTTGGACAAAGAGGTGTTCAAGGTAGCCTCTTCCCTGCCAACCGAACTGCGCTGCAACAAGAGCAACACCAAGTACGCTATGCGCAAGGCGGCAGCGCGTCATCTGCCCGAGGCGACTGCCGAAAAGGAGAAGCTCGGCTTCCCCGTACCTACCCGCGTATGGCTGCGTGACGAAAAATACTACAACATTGTCAAAAAGAAATTCCAGGGCAAGACCGCCCAAAAGTTCTTTAACACCGACGCGCTGGTCGCGTGGCTGGACGAGCATTTCAGCGGCAGAGAGGACAACAGCCGCCGCGTTTGGACGGTATATGTGTTCCTTGTTTGGTATGATATTTATTTTGACGAGAACGATCCCAATGTCGAAAAGCCCGTGAACCATTTAGACGAGCTGAAAGCCGTAGCCGAAGCAAGACGCGAAAAGCAGCTTGACGCCCCCGGCGAGGTTATTATGGCGGCTGCGGAAGCGGTAGACGACAACTACGTCGTTCCCGATTTTGCGGACGCGGAAGCAGTTGAAGGCGAACAGCCGGAGTCTGTTGAAGAAGCTCCCGTTGAGGAAGCTCCGGTCGGGGAAATCCCTGTTGAGGAAACGCCTGCCGAGGTTACTTTGGCTGAGGAAGCTGTTGCCGAAGAAACGCCTGTTGCCGAAGAAACGCCTGTTGCTGAACAGTCAGCAGAGGCGATCACTCTTGAAGAAGCGTTTTTCGGAGATACTCCCGAGGAAGAAGCACCGGCTGAGGAAACCCCTGCGGAGGGATTGACCGCAGAGGAGCCTGCCGAGGAAGCGCCGGCTGACCCGGTCAGCGACGGCCATGAGCCCGCGATCGTAGAATCCGCCGAGGAAGAAACGTCAGCGCCCGAAGCGCCGAGCGAGGGCTTTGTCAACATCCAGAACCCCGAGGATACAGAGATCTACCGCTCACCGCGCAAGCCTCAAACTCCTCAGGAGCAGCTGGAAATGGCGCTGGAGAGCATTGAAAAACGCTCCAAATACTTAGACGAGCCGAATGTTATCTCTGACGAAGCGGTGGATAACATCGTAAGCCAAATCAGCTTCTTTGACGACACAGACGACGAAGAATAAAACACAACAAATATAAAGGGTTCGGTCTAACCAGCCGAACCCTGATGTATGTCATCATAAGAGTTGAGAGTTTAGAGTTGAGTGTTGAATGTCGGTCGAGTTGATAGGTTTGTTTTGCACAAACGTAAAATTCCCGACTGTATTATTATAAATACAATCGGGAACCGAGGTTTTTAATTCTGCCATGCTGTCTGCACGACCTTCACTATTCATTATTCATTATTCACCATTCATTAAATCAGTGCTCTCAGCTCTGATAAAAGTATCCAGTATCGCCCTAACCCTTGGATACTCCGCTTCAAAATCCGAAAGCGGCAGGGGATTTTTCCCTTTGCCCATCTCAACGGTAAACCCCGGACGGCGGTACTTCTGCAAAAACCAATCCTTAAAGCCGCCTCCCGTAGCGATAAGCTCCGGCTGAGCCAAATCATAACCGCTTACCTGCGCCATACGCGCGGCAAGCTCACGTCCCCGTTCGGGCGCGCAGTCCTCAAAATCCCAATATATCTCACGCCCCTGACTGTGCAGCGCCAGCACGCGGTCAAAGTCCGCCTCGCGGCACAAGCCGGTGATGGCGCGGGTCTCGGGCTCGCTCTCGGGACGATAGCCGCCAAAGCGCGTGCAGGACGGCGAACTAATCCCCATGTCAAGCTCGCGCTGCTTGACCTGCTCCCAGCAGGCAGGAAAGTTGTGGTTGATATCCACGCCTCGCGCGTTCGCCTGCCAGCGGCGGTGATCGTCGCAAATCAGAGCGGCACGGGCAGCGTACGCTCCCGCGGTCTGAAACCCGTTGATCGCGATCTCCGTACCGTCGGGGTTCACGCAGGGAACGATGGCGACCGAACCGCCGCACGTACATTCCCGTGCAAAGCGCAGGGCGGCAAGCACGGTCAGATACTCCGTGCCGTGGAAGCCCGCAGCGATCAACACACGCGGTCTGCCGCTGCCGCGCCGCAGAGCGACCAAGTTCCTGCCGCACAGCGACTGACCTATCACATGCACATGCCACCGCTTCAAGCGGCGGATATAATTGACCTGATACCGGTAATCGGGATACTGCAAAAAATCACCTGAATGGAAGAGATAAAATGAAACTGACGGAAACGACCATATCGAGCAAAAGCATTTTTGAAGGCAGAGTGCTGCATTTGAAGCACGATGAAGCTCAGCTCAGCGACGGCACGCGCGAGATGCGCGAGATCGTGGAGCACCCCGGCGGCGTATGCATAGCCGCGCTGGACGACGACAACAACCTGTTGTTCGTGCGCCAGTTCCGCTACCCGTACAAGGAGGTAGTTCTGGAGCTGCCCGCCGGAAAGCTGGAAAAGGGCAGCACTCCCTTGGAAAACGGCAAGCGCGAGCTGATGGAGGAAACGGGCGCGCAGGGCTATTCGTACCTGTCGCTCGGTCAGGTCTACCCCTCCCCCGGCTACACCAACGAGATAATCCACCTTTACGCCTGCCGCATCCAAGCTCAGGGCGAAAGCTGCCCCGACGAGGGAGAGATATTGAACACGGAAAAAATCCCTCTGAGCAAGGCTGTGGAGATGGTGCTCAACAATCAGATACCCGACGCAAAGACCCAGATAGCCGTATTAAAAACCGCCATGCTGCTGCAAAGCGGCAAGATTTGAACAGTCTAAAATATGCAGTGCTTTGAAGAATTATTCAACGAAAAACAAAATACCTCCGTGGCGCTCGGCTTTTTTGACGGGCTGCACAAGGGTCACCGCAGCGTGATCGAGCTCGCCGCCGACCGCCGCCATAACGGGCTGCTGCCCGTATGCCTTACCTTTGCGCAAAGCCCAAAGAGCATAGTGCGCGGTTGCGAGCTGCCTGTACTGATGACACGGGAGGACAAGGTTCGCACGCTGGAGCAGCTGGGCATAGCGCATACGGTGTTTGCCGATTTCAAAAAGCTTATGCACCTGGGCGCCCGCGACTTTGTGCGCGATATTTTGGTAGGAGAGCTAAACGCCAAGGCGTTGTACTGCGGCTTTAACTACCGCTTTGGCAGGAACGCCGAGGGCAACACCGATACCCTAAGGCAGCTTTGCCTTGAGTACGGCGTATCGCTTAGCGTGCTCCCTCCGGCTGAGGACGACGGCGAGGTGGTGTCCTCCACCCTGATCAAGTCACTTATCGCCAAGGGTGATCTGCTCCGGGCAAACCGCCTGCTGTGCGGCACGTTCGGGTTTGCGGCTCCCATTGAACACGGCAGAAGGCTCGGTCATACGCTCGGCACGCCTACGCTGAACCAAACCCCTCCGCATAACCTTACCTCTCCCCTATACGGCGTGTACTGCTCCGAGGTCACGCTTGCCGACGGGTCGCGCTTTTGCGGCGTGACCAATGTGGGCATAAAGCCCACTGTCGGCGGCACTACCCTGCTGTGGGAGACCTGGATGCCAAGCTACACGGGCGGCGAGATATACGGCGAGCAAGCCGACGTGCGTTTGCTTGACTTTATCCGTCCGGAGCAAAGGTTCCGCAACTTGGACGAGCTCCAAGCCGAGATACTGAAAAACGGCAGGCAGGCATCAGACATTTATGCAAAGCTGAAAAAATAACCGTTGACAAATACAATCAGCGGACTAAAATAAAGGAAGAAATCAACACAAGGAAGGTCTTATTATGGCAAAACACGAATTCAAATCCGAATCCAAGCGTCTGCTTGATTTGATGATCAACTCAATTTACACTCACAAGGAAATTTTCCTGCGTGAGATTATCTCCAACGCAAGCGACGCTATCGACAAGCTCAGCTTTATTGCGCTGACCGACGACAAGCTCGACATGACGCGCAGCGATTTTAAGATCACCGTGCACGTTGACAAGGACGCGCGCACCATCACCATCACCGACAACGGAATCGGCATGGACGCCGAAGACTTGGAGAACAACTTAGGCACCATCGCCTCCTCCGGCTCTCTTAAATTCAAGCAGGAGCTTGAGGAAAAGCCCGACGACATCGACATCATCGGTCAGTTTGGCGTAGGCTTTTACTCCGCGTTCATGGTAGCAAAGAAAATCACCGTCAACACCAAAAAGTACGGCTGCGACACAGCGTATTGCTGGCAGTCCACCGGCGCAGACGGCTTTACGATCGACGAAATCGAAAAAGACAGCATCGGTACCGAGATCATTATCGAGCTCAAGGACAACACCGAGGAAGAAAACTACGACGAGTTTTTGGAGCAGTACCGTATTCAGGGTCTGATCAAAAAGTACTCCGACTACATCCGCTACCCCATCATCATGGACATGAAAAAGAGCCGCGTCAAAGAGGAAACCAAGGACAGCGACAAGCCCGAGTACGAGGAATACACCGAGGAAGAAACGCTCAACAGCATGATCCCCATTTGGCAGCGTCCCAAAAAGGACGTTAAGCAGGAGGAATACGACCGCTTCTACAACGACAAGTTCTTTGCCATGGACAAGCCTATCCGCACCATCGTGACCTCGGTCGAGGGCGTTGTCACCTACAAGGCGCTGCTGTTCATCCCCTCCGCGACCCCCTACGACTACTACACCAAGGAATATAAAAAGGGCTTGCAGCTTTATTCAAGCGGCGTGCTTATCACAGAAAACTGCGAGGAGCTCGTGCCCGAGCACTTCCGCTTTGTAAAGGGTATTGTTGACACCGCCGACCTGTCGCTGAACATCTCGCGCGAAATGCTGCAGCACGACCGTCACCTGCTGACCATCGCCCAGAATTTGGAGAAGAAGGTCAAGAACGAGCTGACCGCAATGCTCAACAACGACCGTGAGGATTACGAAAAGTTCTTCAAGGCGTTCGGCAGACAGCTCAAATACGGCGTTGTGTCCGACTACGGCATGCACAAGGAGCAGCTGCAAGACCTGCTGCTGTTCTACTCCTCCACCGAAAAGAAGCTTGTTACCCTAAGCGAGTACGTTGACCGCATGAAGGAGGATCAAAAGTTCATATACTTTGCCACCGGCGAAAACGCCGCGGCGATCGACGCGCTGCCTCAAACCGAGCTGCTGCGCTCCAAGGGCTACGAGATGCTCTACTGCACCGACGACGTGGACGAGTTCACCCTGCAGTCGCTGCACGCCTACAAGGAAAAGGAGTTCTGCTCCGCCACCAACGATGATTTAGGCATCGAAAACGACGAGACAAAGGACGACGGCGACAAGACCTCAGACGCGCTGCTCACCTTTGTTAAGGAAACGCTGGGCGACAAGGTTGCCGAGGTTACAGCCTCCAAAAAGCTGGTATCCCATCCCGTATGTCTCACCGCAAAGGGCGGTATATCGTTTGAGATGGAAAAATACTTCAACTCCGTTC
>CAMHCD010000060.1 GCA_946183545.1 uncultured Clostridia bacterium | reverse complement strand
AGCTGCCCTTTATCGGCGGCAACAGCTATGTCGGTCAGAGCGATATCATCGTCTGCGAGGCGTGCGAGTATGTCGATACGTTTTTGGAACTGAATCCGTTTATCTCCGTCATCCTCAATGTTGACGCGGATCATCTGGATTATTTTAAGAATTTGGACAATATAAAAAAATCCTTCCGTCAGTTTGCAACTCAGACCACCGGCTTACTGGTTATCAACGGCGACGATGAAAACACGCTTGACGCGGTCAAGGATGTGGATATCGAGAAAATCACCTTCGGCTTTGGCGAAGGCTGCGATTACCGCGCAGTTAACGTCAGCGCCGACAAGGGTGTTCACGAGCAGTACGATCTGATGTATAAAGGCGAAAAGATAACGACAGTAAAGCTGATCGTACCCGGAAAGCATAATGTTTACAACTCGCTTGCGGCGGCAGCAACAGCGCATTATCTTGGCGCTACTGCTGATGAGATTGCCGAGAACCTGCACAAGTTCGGCGGAGTACACCGTCGTTTTGAGATTTTGGGAACGCCCTGCGGAATCACCGTAGCGGACGATTTTGCTCACCATCCCACCGAGCTTACCGCTACGCTGAACGCCGCTATGAACATGGGCTTCAACAAAGTTTGGGCGGTGTTCCAGCCTCACACCTTCTCACGTACCGCCATGCTGCTCGACGATTTTGCAAAGGCTTTGCAGATACCCGATGTAGCGATAATATCTGAGATCCTTCCCGTAAGAGAAACCAACACCTACAACATCTACTCCACCGATTTGGGCGCAAAGGTACCCGGCTCCGTTTGCCTTGACACCTTTGACGAGATCACCGACTATGTGTGTCAAAACGCTAAGGAGGGAGATTTGATTTTGACTATGGGCGGCGGCAACGTTTATATGTGCGCAAATCAGATTTTCCGCAAGCTGCGTTACATGGAAGAAAACAAATAATTCGATAGTTCAATATAAAATCAGGGCAGGCTCGATTTGAGCCTGCCCTTTAAATATGCTTGATTGATTGTAATTAAACGACAACTACATAAATATATTTGTCGTAGCCCTTCCAGCCGGAAGCGTAACGGCTGAGGATACCTGCGTCGGCACCGTTGACCTTTCCGTCACGGTTAACGTCCGCAGCTTCCCAGTTCTTGATTTGAGCGTCGTTATGCCAACTGGATGCGTAACGGCTTAGGATACCTGCGTCGGCACCGTTAACCACGCCGTCCATGTTGACGTCACCGAGCAAAACTTCTGTGCCGAGCTTGGGAGTTACCTTTTGCTCTAACAGCCATTCACCGCAGCGTGTACATTTGATACCCTCGGTCAAGCCGGTGTGATCCTTTGTTGCGGGAACAGCCGGAACTACCTGATAGTCATGTCCGAGTGCGGGAACTACCTGCTGAGCCTTGATAACAGTGTTACATACTGAGCAGTGGGTGCCCTGAGTCAATCCGGTGTGTGTACAGTCAGGCGCTACTGCCTTGTCTGTAACAACAGTGTGTCCGGTCTTGGGGATCGTCTGCTGAGCGATGAATACCTCGCCGCAGGTGGAGCAGTGAGTTCCGACAGTCTTACCGTCCTTGGTGCAGGTTGCGGGAACTGCCTCGTCAATAACGGGAGTATGTCCGGTAGCAGGGATCATCTGCTGAGCTACGATCACGTCGCCGCACAGTGAGCAGTGGCTGCCCTGAGTCCAACCGGGTGTGGTACATCCGGGCTTAACCGCCTTATCGGTAACAGCCTTGTGCTCGAGCTTGGGCACAACGGTTTGCGCCTTGATAACGGTGTTACATACGGAGCAGTGGCTGCCTTCGGTCAAGCCGGTAGAATGACATGTTGCGGGAACAGCCTTATCGGTCACTGCGGTATGACCCTTTGCGGGAACTACCTGCTGAGCCTTGATGATGGTGTTACATACGGAGCAATGGCTGCCCTGAGTCAAGCCGGAATGTGTACAATCGGCTGCTACAGCCTTGTCGATAACTTCGGTATGACCCTTTGCAGGGATTACCTGCTGAGCTACGATGACCTCGTGGCATACGGAGCAGTGGCTGCCCTGAGTCAAGCCGCTCTTGGTACATGTTGCTTCGACTGCTTTGTCTATAACTACAGTGTGCTTATGCTCGGTGGGATTTGTAGGAGCAACTGTTGTAGGAGCTACTGTTGTGGGAGCTACTGTTGTGGGAGCTACTGTTGTGGGAGCTACTGTTGTAGGAGCTACTGTAGTGGGAGCCTGAGGAGACAGGTTGACAGAATAATCGTTAAGATTCAGTTTTGCGAGATCGGTTGAATCAACCAGAACAACGCTGTCCTTTACAATAAACTCGGAAGCGTTTTCGGGAAGCTGGTTCTCGGGGCAGATTCTGAATCTCTTGACGTTGAGGTCAACGACCGCTGTACCGTAAGCGCCCTCGGGGATATCAAATACAAAATAGATGAATTGTACGGGTCTGCCGCTTGTGGTATAAGCCTTGATCTTATTGTTGACGTTGGAGAAGTTACCGGTAATGATACCATCCTCGCCAAAAGGAGCGTCGAGAGGAGTTGCGCTGACAAGCTGGTTGCCTGCTGCGGGGCAAATGCTCTCGGCAGTATTGGCAGTGCTGTAGGTCAGCCTGCTGCTGTCATAATTACACTCAAAGTCGCTGTTAACGATAGCATAACCGGGACGGCTGAGCTCGTAAACAACCGCGATCTTCTTGGTTGCAGGAACATCGTAGGTCTTGATGTCCTCGCCGAAGAGGTTAGAGGTTACCTTTACGGTAAGCTTGCTCTTGTCTTCAACGGGGTCGCCGGGGAGAGTTTTTGCCTCGGAATAATCGCTGAGGTTGAGCTTATTGAGCGTATTGGCGTCTGCCTGTACATTGCTGTCCTTAACGATGAACTCGGAAGCGTTTTCGGGAAGCTTGGTTTCGTCACAGATCCTGAAACGCTTTAAGTTAAGATTAACTACAGTATCCTTCTGAGCGCCGTCATTTACATCCAAAATAACGGTAAAGTAGGTGGTTTTTCCGCTCGAGCTGTAAGCTTTGATCTTGTTGTTGACGTTTGAGAAGTTGCCGGTAATGATGCCTTCTTCACCAAAGGGTACGTCGGCAGGTGTGGTGCTGACAAGCTGGCTGCCCGCTACGGGACAAATGCTGTCGGCTGAGTTTTGGCTGGTGTTGTACTTGAACACAGCAGGGTCGTAGGTAAGCTCAAAGTCGCTGTTGACAATTGCGTAACCCGGACAGTTGAGTTCATATACAATCGTGATGTGCTTGGTGCTTGCGTCGTATGTTTTGGTGTGTTCACCGAACAGGTTGGATGTTACCTTGACGGTATAGGACGAAGATGCCGCAGACGCTGCCATAGGCATTGCCGTGAACATTCCGACCAGGAAAACGACCAACATAACAAACGCAAATTCTCTTGTTGCTTTCATAAAAGACCTCCTTAAAATTACTTAGCACATACATTATAACATATTTTGCTGTGAGTTGTGTCCCAAAAATTCGAATGATGATTTGTATAGTTTTCACAGTGGTTTTTTGCACAATTCAAAAAGGTCGGACATTAATCCGACCTTTTTGTATATTGTTTATATTAAACCCGCGCGCCGGTGGGCGCTGTCATCAGTTTATGGTTTCGGCGGGAGTTATTGTTATTCTACTGCTGTCACCAATTGAAGAGTTTTCTCCACAGATCATCGTTCTGATACTCTCTGATAGTCTCGGAATCCTTCTCCTCGGGCTCCGCAGACGGCGAGTATTCTTCAAGCGCGTATGATATCTTCGCAGTCTGTCCGTTTCGCTTGATCTCAAAGGTGACGGTATCGCCTACCTTGCTGTTTGCAAGTACCTTGTCGATATCCGCATCGGAGGTGACCTCGGTGCCGTTTACCTTTTTGATTAGGTCGCCCTTTTGCATGCCTGCCTTTTGAGCGTTGGAATTTGCGGTAACGGAGGTGACGTAGCAGCCGGTTTCATTGATGCCGTAATAGAAGGCGGTGTCAAGTGAATTGATGCTCTCGACTTCGATACCGAGGCTGATCTTGCCGGTTACATAACCGTATTCCTTGAGGTCCTTGATAACGTCTACTACCTTGTTTGCAGGGATAGCAAACGCGATACCCTCTACCTCTGTTGCACTGTCCTTTGCGTTGACAAGACCGATCAGCTCACCGTTTGCGTTGAACAGACCGCCGCCGGAGTTGCCGGGGCTTATTTGCGCGTTTGTCTGGAGCAGGGTCATGTTTCTGTCTTCTATAGTTACCTCACGGGCAAGAGCGCTGATGATACCGTCGGTCACGGTGCCGCCCAGTGTGCCCAAGGGATTGCCGATAGCAACAACGTAGTCGCCTACCGCAAGCTTGGCGCTGTCGCCGAAGGTCGCGGTGGAAAGACCGTCCGCATCGATTTTAAGCAACGCTACGTCAGCGTCCTTGTCGCTGCCTACAACGGTAGCGTCATAGGTAGTGGTTGCGTCACGCAGGGTTACTTTGATATTTGACGCGCCGTCGATTACGTGCTGATTGGTCACGATGTAACCGACGCCGTCCTCGTTGGAGATGATAACGCCCGAGCCTGCGCCCTTTTGTACATACTCACGGGCAAAGCCGCCTGTGACTGTCTGCTCTGTAGCGATCTCGACCACGCTGTCCGCTGTCTTTTTAACGATGGCAGAGGTCGTGGTAGCGCCGCTTTGACTTGATGTACCCTTGGCGTCTGCATTGGATGTTGATACCTGATTGATTTTGAGGCTGCCGTCAGAAGATGTGGTAGTATTGCTGCCGGCTGCTATTGTATTGGCGAGCATGCTGCCGCCGAAGCCGAGCGCTGTGGAACCGAGCATCGTGACAGCTACCGCTGCTGCTACAAACTTTTTGGAAGCAGGCTTGCTTTCCTTTTTCTTTCTTGTTTTGTTGCGCGCGGCGTTTGCTTCAGTGCTGTACGCGTTGTTCTCATACCATGAACCGTTGTTAGCGGCAGTGCCCTGATTGTAGCTGCCGTACTGATTGACTCCGGCGTTATAGCTGTAGCCGTAATCGGGGTCGGATGAATAAGCCTGTTCGTAGTTGTTGGGATTGTGAGAAGCATCGCTGTTGTTGCCGTTTATATAGGAGTGACGATACTCCCCGTCCGCCGAACCGTTCCACTCATAGGAGCTTTCCTGTTCGGAAGGTACGCTTTCCTCAAAGCCGTAATCCTGAACGGGCTGTGAGTTTTCCGCGGAACTGTAGTCCTGAGCCGACTGTTTGTTTTCTACTGCATTGTAATCCTGTGCGGCGTCGCTGTTGAAGCTGTTGCCGTAATCATTGCTGTAGTCGTTGTATGGGTTATAATCCTCATTTGGGTTTTGATTATTGTTATTGCGATAATAATCTGACATATTATTTCCTCCTTGTGCCGTATGGCTTTTTTGATGTTGTCAATATAATAATTCCCAAAAGTGAAAACTGTATGAAGTTAATTAGAAAAATAGGATAAAATTTCTGTCAGACGCGTGAAAAAAGTGAAAAAATCCTTTTCACATCGGATCAAAGGTACTTAAATACCCGGCGGGTACATTACCCGCCGGGCTGATTTAACAGTATTATTGTTCTTTTGCTTCCTGCTTTGCGTCAGGTTCTTTGACGGGCTTTGCCACGATACGCTTGTTTATTTTGACCTCGTCATACTTTTGCTTAAACGATATCCTGCCCGTAAAGCGGTTTCCGCAGTCCTTGCATACAAAGTCCGCGGTAAAGTTTTTGTTGTGCAGCCTCCAGCGCTTGACTCGTCTGGCATAGTTGCCGCAGTGGTCGCAGCGAAAGCGCAGCTGGTTTTTATCGACCTCGGGAGAATGAAGGTCGGTGATAAAGTAGTTTTTAAACAGAAGTCTGTCATAAAACTCGCTGCAGTCCGCCTGCTGCACAAATCCGTCAACGGGAACAGTATCCACAAACTTTTGAATGCACTTAAGACTTAAAGCCGCGTCCGACTCGGCACGATGCTGCTCCTCCTCGCTGAAGGATACGCCTAACATCTCCGCACAAACGCCCAAACCGATCTGGCTGCCCTCGTCAAACTTGTTCATCGCCTTTTCGCAATACTCCTGAATATCACAGTAACGCTTTAAAAACGGTATATGCCCGTCGTCATTGTTATAATAGCGATAGTTGTCTATAAGCGCGTGAATGTCTGAGGTTCCCCAGGTCATCAGCACACTTTCGCCCAAAAACTCGGCAAAGCGTTCTGCCGCGGTAAAAAAGCTTACGCCTTCCTCGGCAAGCTCCTCGTTTGTGATTTTGGTGAGCTGCTTTACCCTGCCGGTCAGCTTTTTTCCGATTTTGGGAGTGATCAGTACGGAAAAGGTGTCGATAAGCTGAAATGCATCGTCTGTTTTTACCGCGCCGAACTCGATGATCTCGTTTACAAAGCGATGTGCCGTTTTGCTGTAGGAGCTGTTCCACTCCAAATCAAGAATTACATAGCTCATTTTTTACGGAACGCCTGCTTCATTCTAAGCTCCTTGGAGAGAATGCGCTTTCTCATACGGATGCTTTCCGGAGTTACCTCTACAAGCTCGTCGTCGGCTATGAATTCCAGACACTGTTCAAGCGACATGATGGTGGGCGGGGTGAGCTTCAGCGCGTCATCGGAACCGGACGCGCGGGTGTTTGTGATGTGCTTCTTTTTACAAACGTTGACGGTGATATCCTCAGCCTTGGGACTTGCGCCTACGATCATTCCCTCATACACGGGAACGCCGGGACCGATAAACAACCTGCCTCTTTCCTGAGCGGCATACAGACCGTAGGTAACGGTGTCGCCAGTTTCAAAGGCGATCAGGGAACCCTGATGACGGGTCACGATCTCACCCTTCCAGGGCTCGTAGCCGTCGAATACATGGTTCATGATACCGTTGCCGTTGGTGTCGGTGAGGAACTCGGGGCGGTAGCCCATCAAGCCTCTTGCCGGAATACGGAATTCGATGTGAGTCACACCGCCGTCGCGTGTACCCATGTTGATTAGCTCCGCCTTGCGTGATCCGAGCTTTTCCATTACCGCGCCGACATAAGAATCGGGCACTTCGATAATTAGATACTCCATAGGCTCATGCAGCTTGCCATCGATGGTTTTGGTTATGACTTCGGGGCGCGACACCTGAAACTCAAAGTTTTGGCGGCGCATGGTTTCTATTAAAATGGAAAGATGAAGCTCGCCTCTGCCAGATACCTTAAAGGTGTCGGCGCTGTCGGTTTCTTCTACGCGAAGCGCGATATTGGTTTCGGTTTCCTTAAACAGTCTGTCGCGGATATTACGCGAGGTAACGTACTTACCCTCACGTCCGGCAAAGGGAGAGTTGTTGACGATAAAATTCATAGTGACGGTAGGCTCGTCGATCTTTACAAACGGAAGCGGCTCTACACAGTCGTTGGCGCAAATAGTTTCGCCGATGTTGATGTCGCTGATACCGCTGATACAAACGATATCACCGAGCTTTGCGGAGTCGCACTCGATACGCTTCAAGCCCTCAAACTGATAAAGCTTGCCGATACGCACGTTTTGCGTACTGCCGTCGGTATGGCACAGGGTAACAGCCTGACCGTTTTTAACCTGACCGCGCTCTACCCTGCCTACGCCTATTCTGCCGACAAAGTTGTCAGCGTCTATATTTGAAATAAGGATCTGCAGTCCTCCGTCAAGGTCGCCCTCGGGAGCCGGGATCTCGTTTACGATAGCTTCAAACAGCGGCTGCATGTCCGTGCCCTGCTCGTGATAATCCGTGCAAGCGTAACCGTCGCGTGCGGAAGCGTAGATAACAGGGAATTCGAGCTGATCCTCGTCAGCGCCCAGTTCAATGAACAGGTCGAGCACCTCGTCAACCACTTCCTCAGGGCGGGCGCCGGGACGGTCGATCTTATTGAGCACAACAAGCGGCTTTTTGCCGAGACCCAAAGCTTTTTTCAGCACAAAGCGAGTCTGCGGCATACAGCCCTCGAATGCATCGACAAGCAGCACAACGCCGTCTACCATTTGCAGTATACGCTCTACCTCGCCGCCGAAATCCGCGTGTCCGGGGGTATCGACGATGTTGATCTTGATATCGTGGTACATTACCGCGGTGGGCTTTGACAAAATAGTAATGCCTCTTTCGCGCTCCAAGTCATTGGAATCCATGACGCGTTCTTCCACGGTTTCATTCTCGCGGAAGATACCGCTCTGCCTTAGCAGCTGATCCACCAGAGTGGTTTTGCCGTGGTCTACGTGGGCTATAATTGCGATATTTCTTAAATCTTCTCTAACAGACATATGATCTCTCCGTTATACTATAAATATTTTAACATACTGATTAATTATACCACCGAGCGGAAATGATTGCAACTTGTAAAATACATTACCTTTTATAATAACTAACCGATTATTTTGAAACTTTTTCCTAATTGTGAAGAAAAAAACAATATTTAGTGCTTTTAATTCCTTTATTCGCTTTACAACACCTAAAGATTGTTATATAATTAACAGCGTATTATAGGGTAATACTATCATTTTTACGGAGGTAATTGATTATGGGCTTAACAATTGCACAAAAGATAATCAAAGAGCATCTTGTCAGCGGCGAGATGAAGGTCGGCAACGACATCGGTCTTAAAATTGACCAGACGCTGACTCAGGACGCTACAGGTACCATGGCTTACATCGAGTATGAGGCAATGGGTATTCCCAGAGTAAAAACAGAAAAAAGCGTCGCTTACATCGACCACAACACACTGCAAACCGGCTTTGAAAACGCAGACGACCACAGATTTATTCAGTCTGTGTGCAAAAAGCACGGCATTTACTTTTCTCGTCCCGGCAACGGCATTTGTCACCAGGTTCATCTGGAACGCTTCGGCAAGCCCGGCAAGACCTTGATCGGCTCCGACAGCCATACCCCCACCGGCGGCGGCATCGGTATGCTCGCTATCGGCGCAGGCGGCTTGGACGTTGCAGTTGCAATGGGCGGCGGCGCGTACTATATTACCATGCCCAAGATGGTCAGAGTTAACCTCACCGGCAAATTGAATCCGTGGGTATCGGCTAAGGACATCATTCTGGCTGTTCTTAAGGTTATGAGCGTTAAGGGCGGCGTAGGCAAGATCGTTGAATACGGCGGCGAGGGCGTAAAGACCCTGACAGTACCCGAGCGCGCCACCATCACCAACATGGGCGCGGAGCTGGGCGCCACCACTTCGGTTTTCCCGTCCGACGAAACCACAAGGGCTTTCCTTAAGGCACAGGGCCGCGAGGAGGATTACCGCGAGCTCAGCGCTGACGCTGACGCTGTATATGACGAGGTTATCGAGATAAACCTGTCCGAGTTACAGCCTCTGGCGGCATGCCCCCACTCCCCCGACAACATCAAGACAATCGAAGAGCTCGAGGGCAAGACCGTTGACCAGGTCTGCATCGGCTCCTGCACTAACTCCAGCTACCTCGATATGATGCGCGTAGCTTATATCCTTAAGGGCAAGAAGGTTGCAGACAACGTCAGCCTCGCCATTGCTCCCGGCTCCAAGCAGGTGTTCAACATGCTGGCGCTCAACGGCGCGCTGGGCGACATGATCGCAGCAGGCGCAAGGATTCTGGAAAGCGCCTGCGGCCCCTGCATAGGCATGGGTCAGTCTCCCAACAGCAAGGGCGTTTCGCTGAGAACCTTTAACCGTAACTTTGAAGGCAGAAGCGGCACAGCCGACGGTCAGATTTATCTGGTATCTCCCGAAACCGCCGCTGTTTCCGCTTTGAAGGGCGTATTTACCGATCCGCGCTGCATGGGTGAGGCTGCCGACATCGCTATGCCCGAGCAGTTCCTGATAAATGACAACATGGTCATCGACCCCGCTCCCGTAGAGGAAATGGACAGCGTAGAGATCTTGAGAGGACCCAACATCAAGGAGTACCCCAAGACAAGTCCGCTGACCGATTCTATTGAAGCTTCCTGCTCGCTTAAAGTCGGCGACAACATCACCACCGACCACATCATGCCAGCGGGCGCAAAGATCCTTCCCCTGCGTTCCAATATTCCGAAAATCTCCGAGCACTGCTTTACCGTTTGCGACAAGGAATTCCCCGCAAGAGCCAAGGCTCTGGGCAAGAGCATTATCGTAGGCGGCGAAAACTACGGTCAGGGCTCCTCTCGTGAGCACGCCGCGCTTGCTCCCCTGTACCTCGGCGTTAAGGCTGTATTGGTCAAGAGCTTTGCGCGTATCCACAAGAGCAACCTGATCAACGCCGGTATCCTGCCCCTCACGTTTAAGGACGCTGCGGATTACGACAAGATCAAGCTCGGCGATGTACTCGAGCTGCCCTGTGTAAAGGATGAGATCGCTAACGCTCAGGACGTGACCGTCGTAAACAAGACGACCGGCGAAACGATCAAAGCAGAGTGTGAGCTTTCCGACAGAACCAGAGCTATTATTATTGCGGGCGGTCTGCTTGACTACACAAAGGAGAACAGCTAATGGATAAGATTAAAATGACAACGCCCATCGTAGAGATGGACGGCGACGAGATGACAAGGATCATCTGGCAGGATATCAAGGATATTTTGATTTGCCCCTACGTAGACCTCAAAACCGAGTACTACGATTTGGGACTGAAAAAGCGCAACGAAACCGACGATCAAATCACCGTTGATTCCGCAAACGCAACCAAAAAATACGGCGTTGCGGTCAAGTGCGCTACCATCACCCCCAACGCGGCAAGAATGACCGAATATAACTTAAAGAGCATGTGGAAGTCACCGAACGGCACCATCCGTGCCATTTTGGACGGCACCGTGTTCCGCAGCCCGATTTTGGTCAAGGGCATTACCCCCTACATCCCCACTTGGAAAAAGCCGATCTGCATTGCGCGTCACGCTTACGGCGACGTGTATAAAAACACCGAAATGCGCGTTGAGGGCGGCAGCAAGGCTGAGCTTTGCGTGACAAAGCCCGACGGCAGCGAGGAAAGAAGCCTGATTTTTGACTTCACCTCCGACGGTGTGATCCAGGGTATGCACAACATCGACAAGAGCATCGGCTCCTTTGCCAGAAGCTGTTTCAACTATGCGCTCGACCAGAAGATCGACGTTTGGTTCGCTACAAAGGACACCATCAGTAAGACATATGACCACCGCTTCAAGGACATCTTTGCCGAGATATTCGAGAACGAATACAAGGACAAGTTTGAGGAAGCAGGTATTTCCTACTTCTACACGCTGATCGACGACGCGGTCGCACGCGTTATCCGCAGCGAAGGCGGCTACAT
>CAMHCD010000059.1 GCA_946183545.1 uncultured Clostridia bacterium | reverse complement strand
TCACTCGCCGAGACCGCTCTCGATCATCTGGACAGCTTCTGCCAGAGCTTCGTTCTCGTCTGGACCGTCGCAGCAAACCTCAACCTCGCTGCCGCACTTGATGCAGGCTGCAATGATGTTGAGCAGGCTCTTTGCGTTTACGTCGTTGCCATTGTGTTTGAGGATAACGTTTGAGGAATATTTGCCCATAGCGGTGGCAAATACGGAAGCAGGACGCATATGAAAGCCCTGCGCATTAACTAATGTTACTTTTTTTGATACCATAAAGCATTTCTCCTTTGCGATTTTTTGTAACCGGGGCAGTACGGCGACTGCCCCGGGATAATATACTTAGTTAGCCTTGACGGGCTTTTTCAAAATAGCCAGCAGCAGCATACCTACAACTGAGCCGATGATCAGAGCAAGGAAGTACATCAGCGGATTGCCGATGGTGGGCAGTACAAAGATACCGCCGTGAGGAGCTCTGAGTGTGCAGCCGAATAATGCGGACAGTGCGCCTGCGCATGCGGAACCTACCAGACAGCTGGGGATAACCTGCAGGGGATGACCTGCGGCGTAGGGGATAGCACCCTCGGTGATGAACGACAGACCCATGATGTAGTTGACGGGACCGTTCTTTCTTTCTTCGGGAGTCCAGCGGTTTCTGAAAATAGTGGTTGAAAGCGCAATAGCAAGAGGAGGAACCATACCGCCGATCATAACAGCAGCCATGATCATGAACGCGGGATCGTTGGGGTCGCTGGAAGCGCCGGTAAGCAGCGCGGTAGCGGTTACGTAAGCAGCCTTGTTGAACGGGCCGCCCATGTCGATAGCCATCATGCCAGCGAGCAGTGCACATACGGGAATCAGCAGTGCGGGCTGAGAAGCCATGTAGGAAACAGCGTTCTTCATGCCGTCGTTGATGATGCCCATGAACGGGTTAACAGCGCACATCATAACGCTTACAATACCGAGACCTGCAAGCGGATAAATCAAAATAGGTTTGATACCTTCAAGTGCATTGGGCAGATGTTCGCAGCCCTTTTCGAGCATCTTGAGCAGCCAGCCTGCAACAAAGCCTGCAAGCAGAGCGCCTAAGAAGCCGGAGGGGATAGCAGCCGCAACGCCTGCTTCTGCAGCTGCGTCGCCTGTCAATGCGGCGGGGTTTGCAAAGGTGTTACCTGCCGCGGCAAGTGCGCCGCCGACAACACCGACGAGTAAGCCGGGTCGATCTGCAATGGACATTGCAATAAATCCTGCGAGGATGGGAAGCATGAAGTTAAAGGCTATGCCGCCCATGTTCTTGAACCATGCGGAAACGGGAGTACCCGTACCGAAGTTGCCGTCCTGCGGAACGCCCGCAAAGGAGTCGATCAGGAAGGCGATAGCGATAAAGATACCGCCTGCTACAACGAACGGAAGCATGTGAGATACACCGTTCATAAGGTGTTTATAAAGCTTTCTGCCGAAGCTTTCGTCATCAGCCGCAGCGTCGTTTGCAGCTGCTTTTCTGTCTGAATGGAAAACAGGAGCCTGACCGTTGACGATCTTGTTGATGAGTTCCTCGGGCTTATGGATGCCGTCGGCGACCTTGGTGGTCAGCACGGGCTTGCCGTCGAAGCGTGCGGTCTCAACGTTCTTGTCAGCCGCAATGATGATGCCGTCGCAATTTGCGATCTCCTCAGCGGTCAAAACATTCTTTGCGCCGCCGGAGCCGTTGGTTTCAACCTTGATGGTAATGCCCATCTGATCGCCTGCCTTGGCAAGAGCTTCGGCAGCCATATAGGTGTGAGCGATACCGGTGGGGCATGCCGTTACGGCGAGTACGCGGTAGCCGGGTTTTTTATCCACGGATGCAGCCTTGGGCTCGTCAGGGAATTTTTCGGTTTCCTTATCGTCGATTATCTTTAAGAATTCGTCAGGTGTTTTTGCAGCCTTCAGCTGTGCGGTGAAGCTTTCGTCCATCAGCATCTGCATAAGCCGTGCCAGAACCTCCAGATGAACGTCGCCGTCGGTGGTTGCCGCAATCATGAAAATCAGTTTGCAGGGCTGTCCGTCGGGAGCTTCGTAGTCAACGCCGCCGGGAACCGTGATAGCGGTAAGCGCCGGAGCTTTGACTGCCTCGCTCTTGGCGTGGGGGATGGCTACCTCCATGCCGATAGCGGTGGTGCCCATTTTTTCACGGGCAAGAATGCCTTCCTTGTAGGCGTTTACATCCTTTAGGTTACCGCATTTTTGGTGCAGCGCAACGAGCTTATCTATAGCTTCTGCTTTGCTGCCTACCTTAACGCCTAAAGATATGCCTTGTTTTTTTAGCAAATCGGTTATTCGCATATTTATCCTCCTTTAATTTTTATTGTAAAGACGTGCGTTGTGCGCCGTCAATTCAATTTGCCTGGTCAAATTTTTCCAAAAGCTCGTTGATTTTTTCCTTTGTGGCAAGACCGCTTAAAAATGCGGTGGCATTACCGCATACGCTGCCGAGCTTTAGCGCGTAGGCGTAATCGCCGGTCTTGATAAAGCCTGCCACAAATCCTGCTACCATCGAGTCGCCGGAGCCGACGGTGTTGATGACCTTTTCTTTTAATACGCCTGCCTTATGCTTGTTGCCGTTTTCGTCGATCAACATTGCGCCCTCGCCGCCTAAGGAGATCAAAACGTTTTGCGCTCCCATTTTTTGCAGCTCCTTGGCGTAATGCTCGATATCGTCCTCGGTCTTGACTTCTACGTCGAAGATCTCGGACAACTCCTGACGATTGGGCTTTATCAGGAAGGGCTTGTATTTGAGTGAATTTACAAGCAGCTTTTTTGTTGCGTCAACCACGATGCGCACATCCTTGTGCTTGATGCGCTCCATCATGATCTCGTAAATATCGTCGGGCATTGTGTTTGGGATACTGCCGGCAATGATCAAAGTGTCGCCGTTTGAGATGCGGTCGATTTTTTGCAGCAGACGCTCCAGCTCGCACTCGTCGATGTGCGGTCCCTGACAGTTGATCTCGGTTTCCGTACCTGCCTTGATCTTGATGTTGATGCGCGAAATACCGTGCTTTAGCTTGATGAAATCGGTGATTATCCTGTCGTTGCGGATGCCCTTTTCAATTGCCTCTCCGGTAAAGCCGGCAACAAAACCGTAGGCAGTGCTGTCCAAATCAAGCTCCGCCAACACGCAGCTGACGTTGATCCCCTTGCCGCCGAAGTAGTATTCCTCGCTTGTGGTGCGGTTGGTAATGCCGTCCTTGAAAGAGTCAAGCCGTACAATGTAGTCTATCGACGGATTAAGCGTTACCGTGTAAATCACTTTTGAACCTCCTTGATAATCGTTTCTTTCGCAAATTTGCTGTCGGGCAATGTGTCCGTAATAATGCAGCATTTTGTCAAAGGAGAAAATGTTACGGGAAACACCCGGCGAAATTTGGTGTGGTCGGCAATAATAAAAGCCATGTAGCTTCTGTTGATCGCCGCTTCTTTTATCATAGCCTCTTCAATGTCGGGCGTGGTGTAGCCTGCCTCAAGGTCGATACCGTTGGTACCCATGAACGCCTTTGAAAAATTCAGGTTTTTCAGATTGGCAATACCCTCGGCTCCTACGACCGCTTCGGTCACGGGTTTCACTTTTCCGCCTACCATGTAGGCGTTCAGCCCTTTTTGAATCAGCTTGCGCGCATGTGCGATACCGTTTGTAACATATGTGGCTTTATCGTTTTCAATAAAGTCTATAAGACGGGCGGTGGTTGTGCCTGCGTCAATGTATACAAAGTCGGTATTGTTGATCAAGGTGGCACAGTATTTGCCGATATTTGTTTTTTCCTCACTCATCAAGCCTTCGCGGATACTCACGTTGTCCTCGTGCATTCCCTCGCTTTGAGTGATGGCTGTTGCGCCGCCGAATACTTTGTTAAGCTTTCCAAGCTCGTCAAGAGCGTTCAGATCACGTCTTATGGTAGATTCCGACGTATCAAGCATCTGTGAAAGCTCCGCAACAGTAACGGCGTTTCTTTCGTTGATTATGCTTAAAATTGACTGATATCTTTCTTGTGTGAGCAATTTTGGTCACCTCTTGATTTTATTATACCATTGATTCATTCAAAGTCAAGCACAAATATTCAAACTTAATCAAAAATCATTCAACCTCACAAAAATACTCATATAGTTTGTACAATCCTACCATGTCGCAGAAAATATGCACAGAAATTAGATAAGGTTTTTGTGGAAGATTGCAGATACGGTTGTTTAAAATGCTTTGTTTTGCATTGAGCGAGGCTTAGTATCTTTGTATATGTGAAACGCACTTTTTGTCGTTTTCTGTTTTTGTTTTAGAAGAAACTCAGGTTTTTCTAAAATCAGGTTGTAATTCATAGGAAAATATGATATTATAAGGTATCTATAGGTTTCGGAAGGGGAGCACGATATGAAAAGAACACTCGTAAAACGCTCGGTTGCGGTTTTGTTTGCACTGACGCTTCTGCTCATCGCTGTGTCGGCGGCACTGCCTGCGGCATCCGCGGCGACAAAAAAGCTGACGCTCAGCGCGACCTCGCTGTCGCTGACGGTGGGGGATACCGTTGATTTAAACCAGTATTACTCAGATAATTCCCCGTCACCCAATGTAGTGTACAGCTCAAGCAACAGCGCTGTAGCCGATGTTCGTGCCTCCAACGGCTTTGTGACCGCAAACAAGAGCGGCTCCGCCGTTATCACGGCGCAGGATAAGGTGTCCGGACATAAGGCGACCTGTAAGGTTAACGTATCCGCTTACTATGTTCCCACAACCACTTCCAATGTTACCGACCGTTGGCACAAGGGATACAAGGGCTATACCGATGTGCTTGGTATCAACTATGATAAGCTGCAAAGCTGGCTTAAGAATCACGATAATAAAAGCAGCAATCCAAACTATTATATAGGCACTCCGTTCGTAATGGACGATCACCGTATGCCAAACGGCGACCGCAGCAGCCGTTACGCAACCGGTAACTACGGCTTGCCTACATATACTCCTCAGCTCAACTGCACAGGATTTGTCTGGCATGTGCTCCAGAGCGTCAGCAGCAAAAAATATTTGATCCCGGCGGAGTCCGGCTGGGTCACACTTTGCCGCGACTACAATATAAGCCGTTTTTACTTCACCTCCAAGTCCGCCATGCTCCGCTCCGGACTCCTCGAAAAGGGCGATATCATCTGGCAGTTCTGCACCGAGGGCGAATATTACGGCAGCGGCTACAACCATATCGGTATCTACTACGGCGACGGCAAGAGCAATGTGTTCTGGCATTCTGCCGGCAAGGCTAACGCCATCACCGAGGTTCGAGGCTGCGGCAGACCCGTTACCTTCTGCATGGTCGTTAAGGCAAAGCCCTATAACCAGCTAAAGCTCAACCGCAACACCCTTTCGCTGGGCGTAGGCGAAGTCTACGGTCTTGTAAGCAACGATACCAAAAATGTAACATGGAAGAGCAGCAACACCTCTGTTGCTACCGTCGATAAGGACGGCAAGGTAAAGGGCGTAGGCAACGGAACAGCTACGGTCACTATCACCGGCGATAAGCGAATGAGCGCTTCATGTACCGTTACCGTTAAAAATGCGCCGTCGACCGTGAAGCTCAATACCACGAGTCGCACTATGGGAGTGGGCGAGACTTATACTCTGACCGAGAATACAGATTCCGGCTCCTATGCAAATGCCGCCAACCTAAGATGGAGCAGCTCCGACAGCAGTGTAGCGACCGTTACAAAGATCCAGATAACAAACAAGGCGACCCTGACCGCTAAGAGCGTGGGAAGCGCAAACGTTTCGATAAAAACCTATAACGGAAAGACCGCTCAGGCAGCTATCACCGTTAAGAAAGCACCCACAAAAGTCATGCTGAACGCAACAAGCGTCATCCTTGGCGTTGGTGAGGAATTTGACTTCAATTCCTCTTTGCCTTCAGGAGAGGGCTCAAGCGTTATTGATTACAGCACAAGCAACAGCAAGATCGTTTCGGTCAATACCTCCGGCGGTCTGGCAAAGGGAATAGCTCCCGGTACTGCGTATGTGACCGCAAAGACCTATAACGGAAAGACTGTAAAAGCGAAGGTGACCGTCAAGCCTGCACCCGACAGCGTTAAGCTGAGTATTTCTAAATGCACGCTCGGAGTGGGAGAGACCCTTACAATCAGCGAGAACACACCATCCGGTACATATGCGAACGCCGGTAATTTGCAGTGGTCAAGCAGCAACAGCGATGTGATCAGCGTCGAAAAGGGCTCCGGCAATAAGGCTGTCCTTACCGCAAAAAGCGTAGGCACAGCTACTGTCACCATAAAGCTGTACAACGGCAAGACAGCCTCAGCTACCGTTACCGTCAAGAGCGCTCCGCAGTCCATGAAGCTTACTCCCGGTACGCTTACGCTCGGCTTGGGCGAAACGTTTACCATTGCGGAGAGCACCAACAGCGGTTCTTACGCCAGCGCGCCCACGATCAAGTGGAGCAGCAGCGATGACAGTATAGTCAGTGTTACCAAGGGCAACGCAAATAAAGCGGAGCTTAAGGCAAACAAGACAGGAACGGTCGTTATAACTGCCACCACATACAACGGCGTGTCGGCTCAGGCGACAGTCACTGTTGTAAACGCTCCCCAGAGCATTTCTCTCGGCGAGAGCAGCATCACTGTAGTCAAGGGTGAAACCTGTAAGCTTACCCCCGATATCGGCGAGGACTGCGCGTCTGCGTCCACCGCTTTTACATCCGGTAATACCAAGGTCGCAACCGTTGACGCTAACGGAAATGTTAAGGCTGTTGCAACGGGAAGAGCGGTAATTACCGTCACCACATACAACGGCAAGTCCGCTGTGATCGTTATCAATGTAGTAGAAAAGGCAGCTGAGCCTGTATCCGTGCAGGAACAATTCACAGAAACATACGAATAAAAAACAAAAAGAAGGTTATGAAATGAAAAAAAGACTGATTTGCAGCGCTGCGGCAGCGCTGATAACACTGACCTCCACGCTCCCTGTGTTTGCTGCGGAGGATAAGGTCATAACAGACGTGAGTTTGACCATTGAAGCACCGCAGGCAGGAGCGTATGTATCCGATCCGCCGTCTGTTAAGCTCGACAGCGAGGGTATCAAGCTGAACGGCGACGATGCCGTAAGCTCATGGACGGAGACGGACTACGTTACCGTGCCGAAGAAATTCACCGCCGGCGAGGAATACGGCGTTTCCGTAGCGGTTTGTCCCGAGGACGGATACAAGTTCTCGGACAACACCATCACTCTGACCGTTAACGGTGAGAAGGCGTCCGGCTCGCTGGAGTCCGACGGCATGGTCGTATACGCCACCGTAAAGGCAGAGGTGAAAAAAACCGCCACCGGTGACAGCGCAGGTTCCTCTACAAAGGATTCCGCAACGCCGGACTCGGGCAAGAACTACGACAACTCCAACAACGCCAACGGTTCCATCCCCACCAATGAGGGTAACGCAACGGTGATAATCTTTGCGGTTGTGATCGGTATAGCTGCCGTGGCAGGTGTGGCGTACTTTATCATAACAAAAAGGAAAAAGTAAGGGAGTTCCATGAAGAAAAAGCATATCTTAATAGTTGTGATCGCTGTTTTGGCTGCTGCTGCCGTGGGAATCACGAGCTTTATTCTTTACAAGAATTATAACGTACAGAACACTGCCAAAAAGTATAACGAAGCGGCAAGCTCTTATGTCGTCAACACCACCGGCGCAACTGATCCGTCAAAAAAGAATCTGCCTACGAATCCCATCAACTTTACCTCGCTTCAGGAGCGTAACGCCGATATCTTCGGTTGGATCAAGGTGCCATCAACTCAGGTGGATTATCCGTTGCTGCAAAACGAATACAGCGACAACTTCTATATCGACCATGATCTTGACGGAAACTACGCCTTTGCCGGCTCTATATATATGCAGCAGTGCAACCATAAAACGATGTTGGACAGAGTCACCGTACTGTACGGTCACAATATGGCGGATAATTCCATGTTCGCGTCGCTCCATCAGTTTGAGGACAGCGCTTTTTTTGAGAAGAATAAAAAGATGACTATATATCTTCCCGACAAGCAGCTCGACTACGAGATCATCTCCGCGTTTGTGTATGACGACAGACATATTATGAATTCTTTTGATTTTGCCAATGACGCAAAATATCAGGAGTTTATCGACGATGTACTGCATCCACGTTCTATCTCAGCCAACGTTCGCGAGGGTGCCGAGGTCGGTATGGACGACTGTTTGGTGGTGCTCAGCACCTGTCTTAACGCAGGCGACGGGCGATACTTGGTTGTAGGAAAGCTGACAAAAGAGACAGAATTACAACTTTCTTAACAACTTTTGTGTACATTCAACATTTAATGCGTCAAAAAAGCAAATTGTTTTGTGTGAGATTTCGAATCATTTTGCTTTACAAAACAACTTTATTGTGATAAAATAATCACAGGGTTTATCAAACCAATAAGTTACAGGAGGAATAATTTTATGAAAAAGGTTATTGCAATTCTTGCAGCGGTATTACTGGTTTCTCTTTCCGTGATGCCTGCTTTTGCGGCTACCGTATACAGTCCCGAGCCTACAAGAGCTAATTACAATGTTGTTATCAACGTTGTAGAAGGCGGCTCCGGTACTTACACTGTCATCAAGAATGTTGATGAGAACGGTGAAGAAACTATCCAGCTTAGTGCAATTACTAACGACGGTTATGAGTTTACCGGTTGGACTCTTGTAGCAGGCGACGCTACAGGCGACCTGAGCGATCCCAACGCTACATTTGTTATCAAGAGCGACGTTGAGTTTACTCCCAATTTCAAGAGCACAGGCGTTGAGCCCACCACAAGTAAGGTAACTCCCACCAACAAGCCTACTCCCAGCAAGGACGTAGACAAGGGTGACAAGTCACCTCAGACCGGTTCCAACGATGCATTTGCTTTTGTAGCTCTCTCTGTAGTTGCCCTCGCGCTCGTATCTACAGCAGTAATCGCAAAGAAAACATCTAAGAAATAATTAAGTTTTACAGACGAAGGGCGGGTTTTCCGCCCTTTTTCTTTGTTTATTCAGATAGGATAATGTTTGGAAGGTGGTAAGGCTTTGGCAGATATGGAAACAAAGCACAACGGTTCCGATATTGTAACGATGGATACAGCTACGCACGAAAAGCACCGCCATTTAGGTGATTCTAAGCACGATGACGATAATTTTCAAGTGATCAAATCTTCCGGTCATCATCACCATCGTTCGGAAGCGTCAAGGAAGAGAAGAAAAAAACATAAAAGAAAAAAACTTATCAAACGTGTGCTGCTAATTACCGGTATATCTATCCTGACTTTAGCAGTGATACTCGGCGCGGCGTATGCTGTGTTGTATCACACCGGCAAAGACGAGATGCAGTCTGACAACCTTAAAATTGAATCCCCTACTAATGTGCAGACTGCGGACAACGGTCAGTATGTTTATTACAAGGGTCATAAATATAAGTATAAAAATGATATTATCAACATGCTTTTTATGGGCGTGGATCAGAACAACCGCCATGCGACCGGAGGAATCGGTAACAATGGTATGTCCGACCTTATCGCGCTTGCCGCTATCGACAGTAAGACTAATAAGGCTACCCTTATCAACATTCCGCGAGACATCATCACCGATGTAAAGGTGTATGACTCCAACGGCGTATATACAGGCGTGGAAAAAATGCAAATAGCCTTGTCGTTTTCCTACGGTGACGGCGAGGATACAAGCTGCATAAACACCATGGCGGCGGTTCGCTCGCTGTTCTATAATGTTCCTCTGTCGTCCTATTTTGCGCTTCATATGGAGGGCGTTCCTCAGCTTAACGACAGCATTGGCGGCGTGACAGTAACCTCCCCCGAAACAATAGGACAGTTTGTTGAGGGAGAAACCTATCACCTGATGGGTGACGACGCACTTTCATTTGTACATGATCGCAGTATGTATACCGCGGATGCAAACCTTAAGCGTAACGAACGGCAAAAGGTATATTTAAGCAGCTTCATAAAGGAGTTCATTAAACAGACCAAGGCGGATATCGGCGCACCCGTGCGCTTGTTCAACGCGTCAAAGCCGTATTCCTGCACCAACCTGAACGCAAACAGGATAACCTATTTGGCTACGGAATTCATTATGAACCGAAATATAAAAATAGACATGAAGAGTGTTCCCGTTACCGTAAAACAGGTTGAAAACAGCGCTGAAAACTATGTTAAGGAAGAAGAGTTCTATGATCTCTTCATAAACATATTCTACGAAAAAATGGATTAATACTCCATAATATAGACAAACAATCGGAAAGGACTGATAGATATGAGAAGTGACGCAGTAACAAAAGGTGTAAAATGTGCTCCCCAGCGTTCTCTTCTGCACGCGTTGGGTATGACTAATGAGGAAATGGACAAGCCGTTGATCGGTATTGTCAGCTCGTATAATGAGATCGTACCCGGACATATGAACATAGACAAAATCGTAAACGCCGTTAAAACCGGCGTAGCTATGGCAGGCGGCAACCCGATAGTATTTCCTGCTATCGCGGTTTGCGACGGCATCGCAATGGGACATCAGGGAATGAAATACTCCCTTGTTACCCGTGACCTGATCGCCGATTCCACCGAGTCCATGGCTCTGGCGCATGCGTTTGACGCGCTTGTTATGGTCCCTAACTGTGATAAAAACGTGCCGGGTCTGCTGATGGCGGCGGCTCGTCTTAATATTCCCTGCATCTTTGTCAGCGGCGGTCCAATGCTCGCAGGCAGAGTCAAGGGCGCAAAAACCAGCCTTTCAAGCATGTTCGAGGCGGTTGGTTCATATAACGCAGGTAAAATCACCGGCGACGAGCTGATGGAATATGAGCAAAAGGTTTGCCCGAGTTGCGGCTCCTGCTCCGGTATGTACACCGCAAACTCCATGAACTGCCTCACCGAGGTATTAGGCATGGCGCTGCGCGGCAACGGCACTATTCCTGCCGTATATTCCGAGCGTATCCAGCTTGCCAAGCATGCCGGCATGAAGATCATGGAGCTGCTTGAAAAGGACATCAAGCCGCGCGATATCATGACTGAGGACGCGTTCCGCAATGCGCTGACTATGGACATGGCGCTCGGATGCTCCACCAACTCAATGCTGCACCTGCCTGCTATCGCGCATGAGTGCGGCATCGACCTTAATCTTGACATTGCTAATGAAATCAGCTCACGCACTCCCAACCTCTGCCATCTGGCTCCTGCCGGCAGAACATATATGGAGGACCTCAACGAGGCA